>NZ_JBGFFF010000288.1:0-2549 GCF_056175785.1 Acidovorax sp. LjRoot204 | reverse complement strand
TTTGGTCACGCCCCGGCCGGGTGTGCGCACGTGTGCGCGCCCTGGTGGTCCTGTCGCCACCGCCGTCCGCCCCGTCCACCCCGTCCACCCCGTCCACCCCGTCCACCCCGTCCACCCCGTCCACCCCGTCCACCCTACGTCCACCGGGGGGTGGACGGCGTAAGCGGTTGATTTCATTAGGGAAACGGGCGACACGTCCACCCGTCCACCCCAAATGACCATCCGCACACACACAAGCGCGTGTGCAGACACGGGGGCGCGTGTCTGCGCGCCCGCGCGGGCGCAGCTCACCTACCTACCTATGGACAGGGTGGTCCTATGGACGGATCAAGGATTGGCGCGGGTTTGCGCCGTCCACCCCTCGGCCACCCTGGGGCTGTTGGTGGTCCTGTTCTCTCTCATCACACCTTGTGCACACGTGTGCACAGCAAGGATTTCGCTATGACAACACCAGCCAAGCCAGCCAGCATGCGGGAGGCGATGCCAGAGACCGCTGACTTTGTGGACCGCAAGCGCGCGGAATGGGGTAGGGCCTACGTGGATGACTGCCTCAAGCGTTCATTGGCGGGTGAGCCCGGCTACTTCTACGCCATCGAGGGCGGGCACGTGATGGGCACGCCGTGGGGTGTCCCGCCCGGCGGCGTGGGTAGCACCATGTGCATTGCCAGGCTGCAGGCCATGGCCCTGATGATGGGCACCACGTTCGCGGGGTTCATGCGAGAGCCGACTGCAGCAGCTGCAGCAGGGGGTGGTGATGGCAAGGCTTGAGCACATCCGGCAGCGGCTGGAAGAGTGGGCAATCTGGAAGACCCGCGACGAAGCCGGTGCACGTGGCTATGCCAGCAGCTCTGTGTTGCTGACCGTCACCAGCTGTTTCTCGCGTGGCTCGTACAACGGCATGCTGATCCCGGTGTTTGAGGAACGCTCGGCGGAGACCGACCTGGCGGTGGAGTCGCTGAAGCTCACGCGGTCGCATCTGTATGCCACGCTGGACTACATCTACTTGAAAGAGCTGGGCATCCCCATGACGGCATTGAAGATGCGAAGGGCTCAGTCCACCATCAAGGCGCAGTTGGAATCGGCAGACCATGCGATTGCTGAGTTCTTGGAGAACCGGGCCATTGAGGCTGAGAAAAGGCGGGTCATGGCTGAGTTTGAGAGGCGACGCTCGGGTTCTGCACCATAAGTGCTAAGTCCAAATTGAGGCATGCTAGAGGTTCTCTCACGCATTCGCACGAATTTATATGAACGACTACACGACGGACGAGCTGTTTGACACGCCCCGAAAAATGGTGGACGCCTTTTTGGACACATCGTGGTTTAAAACCGAGCGTCCCTGGCAGATAGGCATGGCGGGTAAAGGTGGGATGATTTTTCGTGGGCAGTCGGATACTGCGTGGAATTTGACTCCATCCGGTTTCCGAGATGGGTGTTTCGCAAAATTCGTACCTCAGCGCCCCGGCAAAACCGGCCATGTCCGGGGTAGATTGGGTGCTCATTTGCACGCTGAGGGGCGATCCGTATTTCTTTTCCTGCAGGCCGCTGATGCTTTGGGAATTCAAAACCCGATTGACTATACGACTACACGAGACAGCGCTGACTTGGTAAACGCGGCACTAAATCATCTGGACGCAGATTACGAGAGGCCGTTTCCGCCACATACATTTCATCGGGCAACAGCATTGGCCCAGCACCACGGTGTTCCCACCAGGTTTCTCGACTGGTCGGAATCACCATTGATAGCCCTTTATTTCGCTGCTTTTGGGGCCTCGTCTCTGGTCAAACCCTCGCTCCGGCCCGATCAAGAGATCGCTGTGTACTTCATCAGCGTGGACCAGATTCAAAAGGACAACTCTCCCTTAACGCTGGTGCGTGCGCCGCGTCATGAAAACTCGCATTTGCTTCAGCAGAAGGGAGTTTTTACAAACTTCGCTGCGGCCAATTCTTTCTTCCTGGCGAATGAAAGATGGCCGGATGTTGAAGACTACATAACAAGAGAATTTCAACTCCATCGGTTCCGACTCCCCGCATCAGAAGCAGACAACGCATTACGGCTGCTGTTCGACCTTGGCATTACACGCCACTCACTGATGCCTACTCTCGACAATGCGGCGCTCGCATATGCTTACGCGCAGGCACTTTTTGAGTGATGAGAGTTTTACACCTTAGACCTTTTAGGTACATTTCAGGCACCTTGTGTTTATTGCGCCCCTCCCTGTAATGGATGCGAGGCGGGAACCCCGGCAGGCTTAGCTTGTCGGGGTTTTCTTTTTACTGTTCCTGTTGTGAGTGACCGATATGAAGCCTTCTGCCCGCGATAGCGATAGCGATAGGCGGCGGGGCACAGCCCATCAGCGTGGCTACACATCGGCGTGGAAGAAGGCACGGGATGGTCACCTGCGGTCGAATCCGCTTTGCGAGGATCACAAGAAGCGCGGGGACCTGGTGCCCGCCACTGTGGTGGACCACATCGAGCCGCCCAAGATCATGGACGCTGTGGAGTCGGGAGACCCTGAGCGGATCGCTGCAGCGCGGGCACTGTTCTGGAA
>NZ_JBGFFF010000287.1:0-2565 GCF_056175785.1 Acidovorax sp. LjRoot204 | reverse complement strand
GCGTGTACGACCCGGTGAAACAGCCCTGAGGGGACCGCAGCACCGACTGAGAGGGCATCCTCTCAATGCCCGCCAAACCGCCCCACTTGCCGCAGCCCGCCCGTCAGGCCCCACAGCGATACGCACCAGCCGTCACACCCTTCCGACACCACCAGCCCCGGCAGGTCGTTGCCGTCGATGTCCACGTAGCTGTCGGGCTTGCCGGGTACCTCGCCCATGTAGGCATAGCCGCCACTGCCACGCACAAAAACATGGTGCCGCTGGGCTTCGTAAAAAGCATTCGGATCGCGCACCACCCTGCCAGGCACCACCACGGTGGTGCGTKCACCCTGGGGCTGCTGAACCGTGCGTGCCGAACCCCATTGGAGCTGGCGGCGCAGCGCACCAAACCGGCGGTCGTCCGACTGCACGAACAACTGCAGTGCTCCCAGCTGCTCGGCATCGGKGCTCCCTACCACCCACTGCGGCGTGCGCGGCGGCCAGCTTGCGCACCACCTGGTTGATGGGGAAGTTCCAGGGCGTGAAGGCCGCCACGGGGCCCACAGGGTCCTTCAGCACCATCTGCGTGGCCTTGAGGTTGCGCGAGGGCACGATGCGGCCGTACACACGCAGCGATTCGTCGGCAAACCATTCGATGATGTCGGCCGACGCCATGGTTTCAACCTTGGCCTCGGCCAGGGGCTTGCCCTGTTCTTGGACCATGATGGCGGCTATTGATTCGGCGCGCTCGCGCATCAGGGCCGCTGCGCGGCGCATGGTCTTGGCGCGCTCGGCGGCAGGCATGTCACGCCAGGCTTCAAAGCCCTTTTGTGCGGCGTCCAGCGCGCGGTCCAGATCGACCTTGGTGGCATGGGCCACGCGGCCGATTTCCTTGCCCGTGGCGGGGTTGAACACGGCAAGGGTCTTGCCTTCAGCGGCGTCTTGCCACTGGCCTGCGATGAAGAGCTGTGTGTTGGGATAGGTCATGAGCGTTGGTTGGTCAGCCAAGGTGGTGAAAAAATCAAAAAAACGACTATACGCCTGCGATGATGGCTGTGTATTTCAAGGAGATTGCATGCGAGAAGTAGTCCAAAGCCTCGAAGAGTCGCGCATCCGCGAAGTGGCCAACGAAGGCCTGGGGCGCAGCGATGTGCTGAAGTTCTGGTTCGGCGAGAGCGACGAAGTAACGCCCGATTTCATCCGCGACGCGGCCATTGCGTCGCTGCAAAAGGGCGAGACCTTTTATGCCCACAACCTGGGCCTGCCCGAACTGCGCCACGCGATTGCGGGCTACATGCACGGCCTGCACCCGCAGCAGCACACCGATGCGTGGTTCGACCGCATCGCAGTGACGTCCGGCGGTGTGAACGGCCTGATGGTGGCCGTGCAGACCCTGGTGGACGCGGGCGACGAAGTGGTSSYGGTSACGCCCGTGTGGCCCAACCTGGTGGCGCAGCCGCGCATTCTGGGGGCGCAGGTGCGCACTGTGCCACTGGTGGCCGACGTGCACGGCGCATGGCGCCTGGACATGGATGCGCTGCTGGCCGCCATCACACGCGGCACGCGCCTGCTGGTCGTCAACGCACCCAACAACCCCACGGGCTGGACGCTGACGCGCGAGGAGCAAGCCACCATCCTGGCGCACTGCCGCCGCACCGGCACGTGGATTCTGGCGGACGAGGTGTATGAGCGGCTGTACTACGCGGGTGACACGGCCAATGGCGCGGCGCCCAGTTTTCTCGACGTGGCCGAGCCCGAGGACCGGCTGATCGTGACGCACAGCTTTTCCAAGAGCTTTTTGATGACCGGCTGGCGCCTTGGGTGGCTGGTGTTGCCGCCGTCACTCACCCAGGCGGTGGGCAAGCTGATCGAGTTCAACACCTCGTGCGCGCCGGTGTTTGTGCAGCGCGGAGCCACGGTGGCGCTGCAGCGCACGGAGGAGGTGACGCCCGCGCTGGTGAACCATCTACGCAACTGCCGCGACACGCTGGTGCCGCTGCTGGCCGAGGTGCCGGGAGTGTCGGTGGCCACGCCACGTGGGGGCATGTATGCGTTCTTCCACATCGACGGGCATGACGAGTGTTTGCCACTGGCCAAGCGGCTGGTGCGGGAGGCGGGGTTGGGGTTGGCGCCGGGCAGTGCGTTTGGGGGGGAGGCGTCGGGGTGGTTGCGGTGGTGTTTTGCGAGTCAGGATCTCGGGAGATTGGAGGAAGGGGTGGGGAGGTTGAGGGGGTGGTTGAAGGAGTGATCTGGGGTTTTTGAGCCTTTTTGGCCGCAGGCGCTAGTGGGATATGCGGTGGTAGCTATTGATTTTGTAGTGTCTGGTTGTTGTGCTGATGGGGCCACGTGCCTGGGTTGAGGGCGGAGGCCGGCAGTCGCCCGGCAGGCGAGGTACTTTTCTTTGCTTCGCCAAAGAAAGGTACCCAAAAGAAAGGCGACCCCGCTGTCTGCGTCCCCTGCGCTGACGCTACGGGGCAACCTGCGGTGCTCGGGTTTGGCGGGGTCTCGCTCAACTCGCGCCGCTGCGCGTCGCTCAGACACACGCGAGCCCTGATCCGCCAAACCCWGCGCTCCTCGGCGCATCCA
>NZ_JBGFFF010000286.1:0-2625 GCF_056175785.1 Acidovorax sp. LjRoot204 | reverse complement strand
CACAAACGGCGCCCGAAGGCGCCGTTGCTTGGAGGGTGCGAGAAACCGCAGGATCAGCGGGGCAGGTCCGAATATCCCATCAGGAACTCGTCCACCGCACGCGCGGCCTGGCGGCCTTCACGGATGGCCCAAACCACCAGTGACTGACCCCGGCGGATATCGCCCGCCGCAAACACCTTGGGCACGTTGGTGGCATAACCGCCGTCAAAGTCCGTGGTGGCGCGGGCATTGCCTCGGGCGTCCTTCTCGACGCCGAAAGCCTCCAGCACCGGCGCGACCGGGCTCACAAAACCCATGGCCAGCAACACCAGATCGGCCTGGTAGTGTTTTTCGGTGCCAGGAATCTCGACCAGCTTGCCGTCCTTGAACTCGACCTGCACCGTAGTCAGGCTCTTGACCTTGCCCTTTTCGCCCGTGAACTCCTTGGTGGAGATCGCGAACTCGCGCACGCAACCTTCTTCATGGCTGGAGCTGGTGCGCAGCTTGAGTGGCCAGTAAGGCCACGTCAGGGGGCGGTTTTCCACTTCAGGGGGCTGGGGCATCACCTCGAACTGGGTGACGCTGGCYGCACCATGGCGATTGCTGGTACCCACGCAGTCGCTGCCCGTGTCGCCGCCGCCGATCACAATCACATGCTTGCCCGTCGCCATAATCTGGCCCTTGAGCTTGTCGCCCGCGTTGACCTTGTTCTGCTGGGGCAGGAATTCCATGGCGAAGTGAATGCCGTCAAGTTCACGGCCTGGCACAGGCAGGTCGCGCGACTGCTCGGCGCCACCGGTGAGCAGCACGGCGTCAAACTCCTTGTTCAGCTGTTCGGGCGTGACGGTTTCCTTGGCCCAGTTGGTGACTTTGGAATCCTTGCCCAGGCCGTCCTTCGCGGTGCCCACGAATACGCCGGTGCGAATCACCACACCTTCGGCTTCGAGCTGCTTCACGCGGCGGTCGATRTGSGWCTTCTCCATCTTGAAGTCGGGGATGCCGTAGCGCAGCAGGCCGCCMAYRCGGTCGTTYTTCTCRAACAGCGTGACGYYGTGGCCAGCGCGGGCSAGYTGCTGCGCMGCCGCCAGACCTGCGGGGCCGGAGCCCACCACAGCCACCTTCTTGCCCGTCTGGTGCTTGGCGGRGCGCGGCKGCACCCAGCCTTCGGCCCAGGCGCGGTCGATGATCGCGTGCTCAATGCTCTTGATGCCCACAGCGTCGTCGTTCACGTTGAGCACRCAGGCAGCCTCGCAAGGTGCGGGGCAGATACGGCCGGTGAACTCMGGGAAGTTGTTGGTGCTGTGCAGCACCTCGATCGCGCTCTTCCAGTCCGCGTGGTACACGAGGTCGTTGAAGTCGGGAATGATGTTGTTCACCGGGCAGCCGTTGTTGCAGAACGGCGTGCCGCAGTCCATGCAGCGCGCGCCTTGSACCTTGGCCTGGGTCTCATCGAGCCCGACGACAAATTCCTTGTAATGCTTSASGCGCTCGGGCACGGGCTTGTAGCCCTCTTCGATGCGCTCGTATTCCATGAAGCCAGTAGTTTTTCCCATGACGATGTCCTTGTCTATGAATGCTGTGCGAAGGGTGTGGCGTCGCCTTACTTGGCGGGAACCACTTCTTTTTTGGTAGCAGCTACCGCTGGTGTAGCGGACTCCTCCAGCACTTTTCGTTCATAAATTTCAGCCAACGCACRCTTGTACTCGGTCGGGAAGACCTTGACGAACTTGCTGCGCGATGCGGCCCAGTTGTCCAGCAGCTCGCGCGCGCGCTTACTGCCCGTCCAGCGGTTGTGGTCTTCCAGCAGCTTCTTTAGCTGGGCCTCGTCCGTCTGGCCGTTGTGCCAGATCGAGCGGGGGACCGTGGCTTCCTGCTCGGTGGCGGGCAGGATGCRCTCCAGCGTCACCATCGACAGGTTGCAGCGTGTGTCGAACTGKCCGTCYTCGTCGTASACRWASGCYACGCCGCCGCTCATKCCKGCYGCRAAGTTGCGGCCSGTCTTGCCGAGCACCRCMACCGTRCCGCCMGTCATGTAYTCGCAGCCATGGTCGCCCGTRCCTTCGACSACGGCCGTGGCACCCGASAGRCGCACSGCAAARCGYTCRCCGGCCACGCCGCTGAAGAAAGCCTCACCGGTAGTAGCGCCATACATCACGGTGTTACCCACAATAGTGTTGCGCACCGCCTCGCCCCGGAAGTCGATGCTGGGGCGCACGATGACACGGCCACCCGACAGGCCCTTGCCCGTGTAGTCGTTGGCGTCGCCGATCAGGTACAGCGTGATGCCGCGGGTGAGGAACGCGCCGAACGACTGGCCGCCCGTGCCTTCCAGCTGGATGCGGATGGTGTCGTCAGGCAAGCCTTCGGGGTGCACACGGGTGACCGCGCCGGACAGCATCGCACCGACCGAGCGGTTSACGTTGYGCGCCACCTCGATGAACTGCACGCGCTCACCCTTTTCGATGGCAGGCTTGCTGCGCTCGATGAGCTTGCGGTCCAGTGTGTGCTCGATGTTGTGATCCTGCACGTCCACGTGGAAGCGGGGCACATCGGCGGGCACGTTCGGCTGGGCAAACAGACGGCTGAAGTCCAGGCCGCGTGCCTTCCAGTGYTCSAKGCCCTKGCGCATGTCGAGCAGGTCGGTGC
>NZ_JBGFFF010000285.1:0-2749 GCF_056175785.1 Acidovorax sp. LjRoot204 | reverse complement strand
GGTGCAGGCAGTGCCGTAGAGGTTGCAGTGAATGGTGCGCGCCTGGGCGTGCTGGCGTGGGCTTTCCCCGCTGGAGAGGTAGCCGACCCAACCGCACTCGACCTCATTGCGCACGATGGACCAGCGGAAACGGTAGAAGTCGTGGCCCTTGCGGATTTCGGGGAACACGCTGAACTCGGGACCGAGGGCTTCGCATGCTTGCTCGGCAAGGGCCTTGGCCTGGACGCTGGCCGCAAAGTCTGCATCGGGCATGTCTCGCAGCAGTTCGGCGAGCCGTGCAGCGCGTTCAACGTGGGGCACATCGTCAGACCAGCGCGCACCATCGTGCAGCGGGAACAGGTCTTCAATCGTGGGGGTGGGCGCATTGCGCAGGTTGCAGGTGAAGCGGACCCAATCCACATGCACGGGCTGCTTCGTTTTGGTCCGCTCAGCAGTGAGGCGCAACTTGACTTCGTTGCCGTCCAGAACGAGATCAGTTTTCTTTGCGCGGGTCATGCTTGAGACTCGTTCAGGTTCTCCCCGTGATTACCAACGGGGAGGGTTTGGATAACGCGCGTCGCTGCCGCGCCCGCGCTACGCTTGCTGGGCGCGGCTGCGGCGCGCTGCGTCACTCCAACTTGTGCCCATGCCTTGAAAGCGGAACGCTTGGAAGCAGCGCTGGCAGGCGCAGCCAGGTCGCTGTTACAGCGGACCTGGGCGGCTGTAACAGTGGACGTCGCGCAGCTGGCTGTAACTGCTGCGGCCGGCGGCTGTAACTGCGAGCCGGCGCACTTGGCAGCTACACCGACGAGGAAGCGGGCAAATGCCGGGGGTGTGCGCTCGCGATCTGCGGGCGAGAGGTGAAGAGTGCGGCCTTCAGCTCGGTGTAACTGCACAGGCAGTTCACCGACGTTTTCACGGCTGCAGCCGACGATGTAGAGATACGTGGGCTTCGGTGCGGCGTGACCCCACCAGCCTTGATCAACAAGCAAAGTCCATCCGCCCCAGGCATCGACCTTGCCAGGGTGTGGAAGCTCTGCAGCATGCCAAAGGGTGCTGCCCCATGGATGTTCGAGCACACCACCGCAGCGGCGCACCTGTTCAACTGCGAACAGGGCAAGGGCTTTTTCATCGGGGCGAGGTTTTGCCCAGTGACGCAAACGGCCCCAGCCACGGCAAGGGGGATGGCATACAACGGGATTGGCGCCTGTGTAGCCGCGTGCATCGCGCTGGGCGTCCCACACGTCGTCCACCAGGTCGAAGTAACAGGAATCGGAACGGGCGAAGAGGACAGAGACACCAGGCCGCTGTAACACTGAGCTGGAGAACAGGTCCAGCATGCCCGCGCCGGATTGGCCATTGAGGGTGCACACCCCCAGCGCAGGCGCTGCAGGAGCCGCCACAGCGCGTGCAGCGCCTTTGGTGGCTGGGGGTGTGCGAACGGGGGAAGACGAAGGCATGGCGGCTCCAGAAAATGCACACATAACGTGTGCAGTCCGGGAGACTACGCCGCAAACATCGTGTGTGCAATCCTTTTGCTACGATGCACACTGGCTGTATGCATGCAAACAACATGTAGGAGTTACGCATATGCAAACGACGATGAATCTGCTAGACACAGCGCTCAAGCTGAATCCTGCGCCCTACTGGCATGAGAAGCTGAAACTCTCGCGCAATGCTTTGCACACGGCAAAAACTCGTGGACACCTGAGCCCGGCGATTGCTGGAGCGCTGGCCGAGGAACTAGGCCAGGACGTTAAAACGTGGATCGTGGTGGCTGCTCTGGAGTCAGAGCGAGATAGCGCATGCAAGACGCGGATGATGAAGCGCGTCGCAAAGCTCACATCTGTTTAATGATGTAATTTCGCGATGACGTCCAATTTCCGCCATGTCGCACTTATAGGCAAGTACCAGACTTCAGCTGCAGGCGCCCCCGGTGATGGCTCTCGCCGGGCTTTGGAGGATATTGCGCATTTCTTGGAGCGCCAGGGATGTGAGGTGGTGCTGGAAGCGGAGACCGCCAGCAATACCGGATTGACACACTACCCTTCCTTGAATGTAGACCAGATCGGTGCACGGTGCGATTTGGGGCTGGTGGTGGGGGGGGATGGAACGATGCTCGGGATTGGCCGACGCTTGGCGCGTTTTGGAACGCCGCTGATCGGCATCAATCAGGGCCGGCTCGGATTCATTACTGACATTCCCTTCGACACCTATCAGACCACATTGCCACCGATGCTGCGAGGTGCCTACGAAGAAGACCAGCGGCCTTTGATGCACGCAACAGTCGTTCGCGATGAACGTGTGGTGTTCGAAGCCTTGGCCATGAACGATGTGGTGGTCAACCGTGGTGCGACGTCGGGCATGGTGGAATTGCGTGTCGAAGTTGGTGGGCAGTTTGTAGCCAATCAAAGGGCCGACGGCCTCATCATTGCCTCCCCTACCGGATCGACCGCATATTCGTTGTCTGCGGGCGGGCCCATGCTTCACCCATCCATCCCGGGCTGGGTGCTGGTTCCTATAGCGCCACATACGCTGTCCAACCGCCCCATCGTGCTCTCCGATGCGACTGAGGTGGCTGTCGAAGTAGTGAGCGGGCGCGATGTCAGCGCGAACTTTGACATGCAGTCCCTTGCGTCCTTGCTGCATGGCGACCGCATCCTCGTCAAACGCTCTGAGCACCGCGTGCGATTTCTACACCCTCAAGGCTGGAACTACTTCGCGACTTTGCGCAAGAAGCTGCGCTGGAACGAAGGGGGCTCATGTCATG
>NZ_JBGFFF010000284.1:0-2859 GCF_056175785.1 Acidovorax sp. LjRoot204 | reverse complement strand
GCTTCGTAGGGATCAATCCGTGTGTACACGCCGGCGATATGGCAGGCGCCATAATCGCGATATTTGGTCGGCAGCTTGGCCCGATTGAAGTCGCTTATCTCAAGGGGAGCCAACCCGATGTCCCAGTGACGCGTCGCCAGCGTTCTCAGCGAATCACGTGAGGAAGCACTGAATGGAATGAAACTTGTGTTGGGAAGGCCTTCGAGTCGTGCCGTACGTGGCCCAAAGAACTCGAAGCGCGCCTGGGGCACCAAACGTGCAACTTCGTGCAGCGCATCCAGCAAAGTTTCCAGCGCCTTGGAGTGATCCGCGGACCCGAAAAAGCCTATAGTCACTGCGCCCGGATCACGCGTCCCTGTCTGCGGGAGATCGTCTAGTTGAGAAAAGTCGAATCCGTAGTGGTGTCGGACCACGTTCGCATTGTAGGCCTTCGAACGCTGCTCAATGCGCAGCGTTGATGCCTTAACCAAGTCTGCGCTGGACAACAATTCCTCAAGCCCTTTGAGGATGACAGGGTCCTTGTGATACTTGGCTACCGCACCAATGGAATCGGGGATGACAAAAAAATCGTCGTCCCATGAGAACACTACGGGCAACCCGTAGTCGTTCCTCGCACGTCGAGCAGCAAGCAAGGTCGGCGGGTCGCTCAGTCTGCTGATAACCAGCAGGTCCGCCCACGCCAAGTCTTCAGGAGTGACCTCTGCACCATCTTTGGTCCGCCATTCCAGCTTACCCTCCGATTCCAGTTGCTCGAAGGGAAGCGTGATATCGATCGCGGTGGTTGCGATAGGCGCCGCGATCACCAGCACTTTTCTGCGTGGCTCGATAGCCGAGCGCATGAGATCGAGATATTTCCTGGCGACATTCGGAAGGCCATATCGATGTCTAACATCTGCAATCGCATTAACGGCGATACGATCGGCAAGAGTCTTGTCTTGGATCAGTCGCGTTAGACAGTCCCGCCAATCAGAATGACTACCTGCGACCAGACCGTTGTAACCGTCAATTACCGATCGCCAATAAGGCGGAGCATCCGCGTAAACCGCCGGTATTCCGAGCGCTGCGTATTCTCGATACTTGTTGTCCGTCTTCGCGTCGTTCGCCGGCGAGCGCAGCAATGGGGCGATTCCGACGTCCCAGCACCTGCCAAGAACGAACTCGTAGTATTTCTGGATGCCCGGCAGCGAAGGAAAATGGGATACCCTTGGGTTCGCCGCCAATAGTTCAGAACGAACACCTATCAGCTCTATACGTACTTGCGGGTACTCTTCCATCAAACCAAGCAGTACAGGAGCGATATCCTCGATATCGGTGCTGTGCAACAACGAGGCGGCATATCCGATACATACATCAGCTTTAGAGGCGGCGCTTCCGCCTACCGCACTTCGGATCTCGCCAATGCTTTCAAGGCTCGCGATAGCAGGCGGAACGACAACATTGCGTTGCCTGGGAAGKATCTTCCGTTTCAAAACATTCGAGAACGCCCATACCTGATCGCAAAGACCACAAATGTCGAGTAGTCGCGGCCACGCCCCTGAGTCGCGGTAGTGGCGCCCCAAGGGGGTGGCCGGATCTAGGCTCTCGAAGTCGTCATCGATCGCGTAAACAACCGGAAGGCTTCTGGCTCTGGCTGCCTTGACGAGAGCCAGCGCGTTTGCCTGGCATGCGCGCATCAGTACAAGAAGATCGCAACGATCCAGCTCCCGCCCAATGCCATCGGCATCTTCGATCGTATGCAAGCTGAACTCTATCTCGCCCTCGTTGGCGAGGTACGACAAGGGGCGCTCGAGCACTAATTCGACAGACGGGATCATTCCGTCCGCTACGGCCAGAACCCTGAATTTCGCCCCTGCCATCACACCCCCCAAAACAGCTTCGTTAACCGCGTGCGGGACACGAGCCGATGCCCGCACCCCGGATATGGCTCAGTCCGCGACTTTCGCCGTGCGTCCAGTAGCGCACAGTAGGATCTTCTCACCCACGCGTTGCGCAACCTGCACATTGTATTGACCAGCCGGAACCTCGCTAAGACCAGCGGTCACTGCGAAGGCCGCATCGTCCAAGGATGCGTCACCTAACCTCACACCCAATCCCTGTCGATTGCCGAGGGTAAGCGCAACGAAATAGGATGCTTCTCCACCAGACTCCAGCTTCAGATAGGCGGAGGTGGGTTTGGATTTTTCCTGGCGATCGAGAATCCAACCTTCGATAAGCTGCGTCTTGGAGCGAGACAATGGAATCTCGGCGCCTTGCGGCACTTCTGGCGTCGCTTCGATGCCGCATTCCCCGCCACCCACCACTGCACCCTGCAGATCCGCAGGGAGCGCAGGGCCGAACTGGCTGGCCGTCGCCTCGGGCGGCGCAGGAACTGTTTCCGTGACAGGCTCCACGGGAGTGGCAGGAGCGGCCGTGTCGGGCGCTTGCGCCGGCGTGCCTGCTTGCTGCGTGCACGCGCTGGCCATCGCCGCGATAGCAATTGCGACGACCAACGGGCTGCGGTGTTTCTCGATCGCATTCAGAAGAATTTTCATGCCTTAGTCTCCATGGACAGATAACGGGGAATTACTGAATCAGCAGGGCCATCTTCAACGATAGCGCCTTTTTCGATCCATACGATCCGATTGCACAGGGATCTGACCAGATCCAGATTGTGAGATGTAAAAACCAGGACACGACCTCGATCCATAAGCTCGCGCATGCGTCTGCCGGACTTTACCGAGAAATGCTGATCGCCAGCACCGAACGCTTCATCGATGAGCAAGATATCCGGGTCAATAGAGGTCGCCGTGGAGAACGCCAACCGAATGAACATGCCGCTGGAGTACGTCCGAACGGGTTGGCTCAAGGCCTCGCCAAGCT
>NZ_JBGFFF010000283.1:0-2860 GCF_056175785.1 Acidovorax sp. LjRoot204 | reverse complement strand
CGCGTGCGCAGCGCCACGTCCTTCACCCAGGGCTGGGCAGCCCAGTGGCGCTGGGCAAAGGCCTGTATCTGATCGGCATACGACAGCGATGCGCCGATCACATCTTGTCCCTGCAGGAACATGCTCTGGTGCCGGTCGGACAGCACAAACTGCGCGCTGTGCCCCGCGCTGCGCACCATGCGGTGCTGCACATCAATGGTGATAGCCAGGGGGCCCCGCACCTGCGCAGCCTGCGCCTTGAAGGCCTGCACATCCGCCTCGGAAACCATGGCCAGCAGCAGGCGGTTGTTGAGCGCATTGGAGTAGAAGATTTCGCCAAAGCTCGACGCCACCACGGCCCTGAAGCCGTACTGCTGCATGCCCCACACCGCGTGCTCGCGGCTGGAGCCGCAGCCATAGTTGGAGCCCGCGATGAGCACGTCCACCCCCTGGAAAGCCGCCTGGTTGAGGACGAAATCCGGGCGTGGCAATCCTTCCCCGTCAAACCGCAGGTCGTAAAACAGACCGGGAGCCAGACCCGACTTGTCGATACCGCGCAGGAACTGCTTGGGCATGATCTGGTCGGTATCGAGGTTGGCAATGTCGAGCAGGGCCGCCTGGCCGTGCACGATGGTGTGGTGATCGGCGCTCATGCTGGCACCTCCAGGGTACGGACGTCGGTGATGCAACCGGTGACGGCGGCTGCTGCAGCCATGGCCGGGCTCACCAGGTGGGTGATGGCGCCCCGGCCCTGGCGGCCTTCGAAATTGCGGTTGGTGGTGGAGGCGCAGCGCTGGCCGGGGGCGAGCACGTCGTCGTTCATGGCCAGGCACATGGAGCAGCCGGGCTGGCGCCACTCAAAGCCTGCGGCCACCAGGCGCTCGGCAATGCCTTCCGCCTCGGCCTGGGCCTTCACTGCGCCGGAGCCGGGCACCACCATGGCGCGCACGCCGTGGGCCACGTGGCGGCGGCCCACAATGCGGTCCACCTCGCGCAGGTCTTCGATGCGCGCATTGGTGCAGGAGCCGATGAAAACATGCTGCACGGGCACACCCTGCAGGGACTGGCCGGCGACGAGCCCGGTGTAGCGCAGCGCTTGCTCGGCGCTGCTGCGCTGCACGGCATCGGCCATTTCTTCGGGACGGGGAACCGTGGCGTAGATGGCCATGGCCTGGTCGGGGCTGGTGCCCCAGGTGACGAACGGGGCGACGTCAGCCGCGTCAAACACATGTTCCGCATCGAATGCCGCGCCCTCGTCACTGTGCAGGGCGGCCCAGTGCGCCAGTGCCTGCGCGCGCACGTCGCCCGCAATGTCGGGGGCCTTGGCCAGCACGTAGTCAATGGCGGTGGCGTCGGGTGCGATCAGTGCGCCTCGGGCGCCCGCCTCCACGGCCATGTTGCACAGCGTGAAGCGCGCCTCCACCGACAGCGCGCCAATGGCGCTGCCGCAGAACTCCACCACATAGCCGCGTGCGCCCTGCGCACCGATGCGGCTGATGACCATGAGGATCAGGTCCTTGGCCGTCGTGCCGCTGGGCAGCACACCGTCCACGCGGATGCGCATATCTTTGGCCAGGCGGTAGACCAGCGTCTGGGTGGCCAGCACATGCTCCACCTCCGAGGTTCCGATGCCAAAACCCAAGGCGCCCAGTGCCCCGTAAGTGGTGGTGTGGCTGTCGCCGCAGATGATGACCATGCCCGGGCGCACCATGCCGTGTTCGGGCGCGATCACGTGCTCGATGCCCTGCAACGGGTCGTTGGTGTCGAACAGCGGGATGCCGTGGCGGTCGCAGTTGGCCTTGAGGTTGGTGGCCTGCAGGGCCGAGGGCGGGTCCTGGATGGTGCGCCAGCGCACCGGGTGCGTGGGGATGATGTGGCTCACCACCGCCACGTTCTGCCCCGGCACGGGCACGCCGCGCCCGGCCTCGTGCAGGCCGGCGAAGGCCTGGGGGCTGGTGTATTCATTCATCAGGTGCAGGTCGCAGAACAGCAGCACGTTCTGTTCGTCCAGAACGGCCACGGTGTGCGATGCCACCAGCTTCTGGTAGAGCGTTGAGGGAGTGGTCATGGTCAGCGTCGGGGGTTGTCGTTGGGTGCGGCCTTACCGGTCGGCCAGCAGGAAGGGCAGCGCCGCGTCAAGCAACGCATCAGGGGCCTCCTCGGCGATGTAGTGGCCGCAGGGCAATGCATCGCCGCGCACGTCGGCCGCCACGCGCTGCCACTCGGCCAGGGGCTGGAAGCACTGGTGCACCACGCCCTGCTCGCCCCACAGTGCCAGCAAAGGCATGGGCAACTGGCGGCCCGCATCGCGGTCGGCACGGTCGTGCACCAGGTCGATGCCCGCAGAGGCACGGTAGTCCTCGCAGATGCCGTGGGCCGTGCCGGGCAAGGTCAGGCAGCGCACGTACTCGGCCAGGGCGCGTGGATCGAACGGGGCCAGACCCGCACTGCGTCGGCCCATCACGTCACGCACATAGGCTGCGGGGTCGGCCTCGATCAGGCGCTCGGGCAGCGGCGCGGGCTGGATCAGGAAGAACCAGTGCCAGTAGGCACGGGCAAAGGCGTTGCTGGCCTGTTCGTACATGGCCAAGGTGGGCGCTATGTCCAGCAGCACCATGCGCTGCACGGCCGCCGGGTGGTCGGCCGCCAGGCGGTGCGCCACGCGGGCGCCCCGGTCGTGGGCCAGCACGGTGAAGCGCGGGTGGCCCAGGTGCTGCATCACAGCCAGCATGTCGGCGGCCATGGTGCGTTTGCTGTAGAGCAGGTGCTCCGCATCGCCCTCGGGCTTCGCCGAATCGCCATACCCGCGCAGGTCCGCCAGCACCAGGGTGAAGTGCTGCGCCAGCTTTGGCGCCACCTTGTGCCAGATGGCCGAGGTCTG
>NZ_JBGFFF010000282.1:0-2933 GCF_056175785.1 Acidovorax sp. LjRoot204 | reverse complement strand
GGACTGAGGAGCAGTCCAACAAGCGCGAGTCCACCACCAACTATGAAGTGGACAAGACGGTGAAAGTGGTCCGTGGCAGTACAGGCGCAGTCAAGCGGCTGAGTGCTGCGGTCGTG
Organism: Acidovorax sp. LjRoot204; assembly: GCF_056175785.1. Taxonomy (NCBI): domain Bacteria; kingdom Pseudomonadati; phylum Pseudomonadota; class Betaproteobacteria; order Burkholderiales; family Comamonadaceae; genus Acidovorax; species Acidovorax sp. LjRoot204. The sequence goes on along the minus strand of NZ_JBGFFF010000282.1, from coordinate 2,817 downwards.
GTCAACTACCAGTCGGCCGAGGACAAGGGCAAGACCGTGACCAAGGCGCTGACGCCCGAGCAGATCGAGCAGATGACGGCGCTGGTGCGTGAAACCATTGGCTTCAACCGCGAACGCGGTGATTCGGTGAATCTGATGAATACGCCGTTCCAGGTGACTGCAGTGCCCACCACAGACACCCCGCTGTGGAAGCAGCCTGAGGTGGTTGATCTGGCCAAGACCTTTGCCTGGCCGGTAGGTGCGGTTCTTTTTGCTGCCCTGGTGCTGATGGGGCTGGTGCGTCCTGCGCTCAAGGGCACAGCGCCGGCCAAGGCCAGTGCCGCCAAGCCGGTGGCAGGTGGGCAACTGGACGCGCTGGAGGCGGAGACACCCGAGCGCCCGGCATTGGCAGCGCCCGCCCGCAAGGACGAAGTGTTGCCCGCGACCCCCGAGCAGCTGCGCCTGGAAGATGCGCGCACGCTGGCCAAGGAGAATCCGGTCGCGGTCGCCAATATTCTCAAGACCTGGCTGAACGGCGAGCCCGTTTAGTCGCCTCTACCGCTACCGATTGCACGGACCACGACCATGGACGACCAAGGACTCCACGATGCCGCCATCATGCTGATGTCCCTCGGCGAGGAAGAGGCGGCTGAGGTGTTCAAGCATTTCTCGCCCAAAGAGGTGCAGAAGCTGGGCGAGACCATCGCGCGCATGCGCTCGGTGTCGCGCGAAAAGGTGGACGAGGTCATCAACAAATTCTCCAACGCGGCCGCAGCGCAAAGCCTGTTGGTATCCGACACCGGCAATTACGTGCGCGCTGTGCTCAAGCGCGCGCTCGGCGATGACAAGGCGGGACTGCTGATCGACCGTATCTTGCAGGGCGGAGATGTCTCGGGCATTGAGAGTCTCAAGTGGATGGATCCGTTGTCAGTGGCTGAACTGCTGCGTAACGAGCACCCGCAGATCGTTGCTGCCATCCTGGTACATCTGGACAGCGACCAGGCCTCGGGCATCCTGATGCACCTGACGGATCGCCAGCGTAGCGAAATTCTGTTGCGTGTGGCCACGCTCGAAGGTATCCAGCCGACAGCCCTCAAGGACCTGAACGAAGTGCTTTTCAAGGTGCTGGCGGGCGGGGACAAGATCCGCAAGAGTTCGCTGGGCGGTGTCAAGGCTGCCGCAGAAATCATCAACTTGCTGGGCGGCAACATGGACGCCGTGGTGCTCGAATCCATCCGGGGCTACGACCCTGACCTGGCGCAGAAGATCATGGACAAGATGTTCGTGTTCGAGGATGTTCTCAAGCTGGACGACAAGGCCATTCAAACGGTACTCAAGGAAGTGGCATCCGAAACTCTCATCGTGGCTCTCAAGGGCGCAGTGCCCGAACTGCGCGAAAAATTCCTCTCCAACATGTCTTCGCGTGCAGCCGACGCGCTGCGCGAAGACCTCGAATCGCGCGGCCCGATGCGGCTGTCCGAGGTCGAGGCGCAGCAGAAGGAAATCCTCAAGACGGTGCGTCGCCTGTCTGACGAAGGCCAGATCGTGATCGGAGGCGGTGGTGATGATGCCTTCGTCTAACCAGCGGTCCTATTCGCGGTTCATTCCCAGCGAGGAAGTCGGCGACTTCAAGCAGTGGAAGTTTGCCGCGGTAGACGGCTCCGATCTGGTCGAGCCAGAGCCCGAGCCGGAACCTGTGGCGGAGCTGCCCGCCGAGCTGGATGAAGCGGCACAGCAGGCGCTTGTCCAGCAGGCTTGCGACGATGCGTATGCAGAGGGCTTTGCCCAAGGGCAGGCGCAGACGGCGCTCGAGTGGCAGCGCCGCATGGATGAATACATTGCCCAGCAGGGACAAGAGGCGGCACAGCGCATGCAAAGCGTGCTGCAGACACTGGAAGCCAGCCTGATCGACATGCAGCAGCACATGGCGCAGCAGGTGCTGGAGCTGGCGTGTGACATCGCGCGCCAGGTGGTGCGCCAGGAACTGTCGGTCAATCCCAATGCCTTGTTGCCGGTGGTGCGGGAGGCCGTGGGCATGCTGGTCACTGAAGGGCGGCCTGCCACCGTCCGGCTCAATCCGGAGGATATGGAGGCCATGGCCCAGCCTCTGCGCGAAGAGATCAATGCGCCTGGCGTGCAGTGGATGGCGGATGGCGCGGTGCCTGCTGGCGGCTGCATGGTGGAGTCGGCGGGCACGGTCGTTGATGGCAGCATCGACAAACGGTGGCAGCGTGCCATTGCGTCGCTGGGGCTGCAGTCACCCTGGGATGACGAGACGCGTGGGGATGGCGATGACCGTCGACCTTGACTCTGCCTGGACCCGCTTCATGGACGACGCGCGCGAGCGCGTGGCCGAAGGGGCGCCGTTGGAGACGCGGGGTACGCTGACCCGACTGACGGGACTGGTGCTGGAGGCGGTGGGGATCCGCGTGCCTGTGGGGTCGCAGTGCATGGTGCAAATGCCGGGGCACGCGCCGGTATTGGCTGAGGTCGTGGGGTTTTCTGCCGACCGTGCGTTTTTAATGCCGGCGGGCGATATCCATGGGCTGTCCAGTGGCGCGAGTGTGGTGCCGGCTGCGCCATATATCCCCATGCCTCGCTTGGGCGAGCCTCCCCGGCCGGTACAACGCGCCGGGGTGCTTCGTTTGCCCATGGGCGACGGCTTGTTGGGCCGTGTGGTGGATGCGCAAGGCCTGCCCCTCGACCATGGTGGACCRGTGCAGGATGTCGTGTCGGAGCCCATGGGGCGGCGGCAGATCAATGCCATGGATCGGGATCCGGTGCGTGAGCCCTTGGATACTGGCGTGCGCGCCATCAATGCCTTGCTGACCGTAGGGC
>NZ_JBGFFF010000281.1:0-2950 GCF_056175785.1 Acidovorax sp. LjRoot204 | reverse complement strand
TGCCACCATAGATCTGCACGCCTTCGCCGGCCATCCAGGTGGCCTTTTCGGCGCACCACAGAATCACGCTGGCGCAGTCCTTGCGGACCTGGCGCACGTGGTCGGTGCCCAGCATGTCGAGGTTCTTGGCCACAGTGTAGGCAAACGAGCGACCCGCCTGCAGCACGGTGTACATGTCGGCCACCTTACCCTGGATGAGCTGAAACTCGCCAATGCTCTGGCCGAACTGCTTGCGGTCGTGAATGTAAGGGATCACGTTGTCCATCACCGACTGCATGATGCCCAGGGGGCCGCCGGTCAGCACCGCGCGCTCATAGTCCAGGCCACTCATGAGCACTTTGGCGCCCTGGTTCAAGCCACCCAGCACGTTCTCAGCGGGCACCTCGACGTCCTGGAACACCAGCTCGCCGGTGTGGCTGCCGCGCATGCCCAGCTTGTCGAGCTTTTGCGCAATCGAGAAGCCCTTCATACCCTTCTCGATCAGGAAAGCCGTGACACCGCGTGCCCCCATTTCAGGCTCGGTCTTGGCATACACCACCAGGGTGTCCGCATCGGGGCCGTTGGTGATCCACATCTTGCTGCCGTTGAGCAGGTAGTAGCCGCCCTTGTCCTCGGCTTTGAGCTTCATGCTGATCACGTCGGAGCCCGCGCCGGGCTCACTCATGGCCAGCGCGCCCACGTGCTCGCCGCTGATGAGCTTGGGCAGGTACTTGGCCTTTTGTGCCTCGTTGCCGTTGCGGTTGATCTGGTTCACACACAGGTTGCTGTGAGCGCCATAGGACAAGCCCACCGACGCACTGGCGCGGGAGATTTCTTCCATCGCCACCATGTGGGCGAGGTAGCCCATGGCGGCGCCGCCATATTGCTCGGGCACCGTGATGCCGAGTACGCCCAGATCACCCATCTTCCGCCACAGGTCCATGGGGAATTGGTCGTTGCGGTCAATCTCGGCCGCGCGGGGAGCGATCTCTGCCTGCGCGAAGTCGCGCACGGCATCGCGCAGGGCATCGATATCTTCGCCCAGCTGGAAGTTGAGGCCGGGAAGGTTGGCGGGAATGCTCATGGGGTTTGTCTCCTCGTAGAAGGTAGGGAAATGGGCAGGGCTCAGCCCTGGATGCTGTCGCGTCCGGTGACCGCCATGAGAGTGCACCCCATGGTGGCGACCAGCTTTTCTTGGTTGCCGTCGATAGCGAAGGCTCGGCCTTCGCAGACGGTGATGGTGCGGCCGGGCTTCAGCACCCGTCCTTCCATGCGGAATCGCTCGCCTTTGGCAGGGGCCAGCAAGTTGATCTTGAATTCGATGGTGAGCACGGCGGCATCGGCCGCCATGAGGGTGAAACCGGCATATCCGCAGGCCGAATCCAGCGCGGTGGACACCATGCCCGCATGGAGAAAACCATGCTGCTGGGTCAGGGCGGCTGCCCATGGGAGTTCAATGTCTACAGCACCTGGCGCCACCAATCCCAGCGACGCGCCAAGCGTCTGCATGGCCCCTTGCCGCGCAAAGCTGTCGCGCACGCGGTCGGCAAAGTCAATGCAACGCGGCTCAAAGGGGGGCGTGCTCACTGCAGTCTCCTGATTTACGTTTACGTAAACGTCAATTATGGATCAATTTTGCTTTTCTACCTTGGCCAGTAGCGTGCGCGCCTCTTCTTCGTGCTCGCGCACCTCTTCCAGGTTGGCCTGCAGATCGGCCATTTGCTCTTCGAGTTGTTTGCGATGAACCACCAGCACGTCCAGAAACTTGCGGAGCTGTACACCGGTATCACGGGGGCTGTCATAGAGGTCGATGATCTCCTTGGCTTCCGTGAGAGACAGTCCCAGGCGCTTGGCCCGCAACGTCAGGCGCAGCCGCGTGCGGTCGCGTGCGCTGTACACCCGGTTGCGGCCGGCGGCGCCGGTGCGTTCAGGCTGCAGCAAGCCCATGTCTTCATAAAAACGGATCGCCCGGGTGGTGAGATCGAACTCTTTGGCAAGGTCGCTGATGGTGTAGGTATTGGCCATGGTGGGTGCTGCACACAGCAGTATCGGTTTCGCACAGGAGACAGCCGGGTGGCTGCAGCTCCCTACAATGCATCGAATGCATGACGTTTACGTTAACGTCAATGCTAACCCATCACACCGCCTCCATGAATCCACTTGAACACCAGATCCACTACCCGCTCGGCGACGCGCTGCCCGTCGAGGGCGCCACCTTGGAGGTCGCGCCTGGAGTGCATTGGATCCGTATGGGCCTGCCCTTTGCCCTGGATCACATCAATCTGTGGCTGCTGCGCGATCGCCAGCCGGATGCTGGCGGTGTGCTGGTGGACGGGTGGACCGTGGTGGATTGCTGCATCGACAGCGCTGCGAGCCGCGCGCAGTGGGAGCAGATATTTGCAAACTGCATGGAGGGCTTGCCCATTCTTCGCGTCATCGTGACCCACATGCACCCAGACCATATCGGGCTGGCACATTGGCTGTGCGAGCGCTGGGATGTGCGCTTGTGGATCAGTGCCACGGACTACAACGTAGCGCGTGTCGCCATCTATGACCCGCTGGGGTTTGGCGGGGAAGCAGGGGCCGATTTTTATGCGCTGCACGGTGCACAAGAACCGTCCTTTTTGGACCATGTGCGAGGACGCGCTTCGTATTTTCCGACCCTGGTCCCTGCTCTCCCACCCCGTTTTCGAAGAATCATGGATGGAGACACGTTGAACATCGGGGGCCACACCTGGCGTTGCATCAGCGGCTACGGCCACGCACCCGAACACATGGCATTGTTTTGCGCTGAGCTGACCACCTTGATCAGCGGAGACATGGTGTTGCCGCGCATCTCCACCAATGTCAGTGTCCACGCCAGCGAGCCAGAGGCCAACCCGCTACAGCTGTTCTTGACTTCGCTCTTGCGGTATCTGGATCTACCAAAAGACACCTTGGCGCTTCCATCGCATGGCAAGCCGTTTACAGG
>NZ_JBGFFF010000280.1:0-2957 GCF_056175785.1 Acidovorax sp. LjRoot204 | reverse complement strand
GTCCCACTCCTTCCCATCCCGAACAGGACAGTGAAACGACTTTGCGCCGATGATAGTGCGGGTTCCCGTGTGAAAGTAGGTCATCGTCAGGCTCTTACAGCCCAGAAAACCCCAGTCAGATATGACTGGGGTTTTTTGCTTTGGGATAACAACAAATCATCCCTTCTCGCTGACCCCCGGGTATTGACCATGCAACTGCAAGACATTCTGTATTCCCAAGGTTTTGGTACGCGTCGTGTTTGCGCGGGCCTGATTCAGCAGGGGTGGGTCTCGGTGCGTGAGGCATCTTCGCCCAATGCCGAGTACATGCTCTGCACGGAGGCTACCGCAGGCTATGAGCCCGAAGGACTGCTGTTACGTGTACAGGGTGTGGATTGGCCGTTCCACGCCAAAGCCTACGTGCTGCTTCACAAACCCGCCGGCACGGAGTGTTCTCAAAAGCCTTCTACGTACCCCAGCATCTACACGCTTCTGCCTCCGCCGTTGCGCCAGCGGYCTACGAAGAGTGCGGTACAAGGAGTGCAGGCGGTGGGGCGCCTTGATCAGGACACAACGGGTATGTTGCTATTGAGCGATGACGGCCAATTCATTCATCGCTTGAGTTCGCCCAAGAAGCATGTTCCGAAGGTTTATCAAGTGACGACCAAACATCCCGTGGACGAGACACAGGTGTCGAAATTGTTGGCGGGGGTTGTGCTGGACGATGATCCCAAGCCGGTGCGTGCTGCAAACTGCTCCATTGTGGATTCCCATCGCTTGGATATGACGCTGACTGAGGGCAAGTACCACCAGGTCAAGCGGATGATTGCAGCGGTTGGCAATAGGGTGGAGGGGCTACATCGCTCTCGCATTGGAAGCATGGATTTGCCTGCGGATTTGGCCCCCGGCCAATGGCGATGGCTCAATGCTTCCGATCTGTCACTGTTGAACAGCAATGCTTGAGCATGTTGTCCGGAGGAGTGGCCTCTTTTGACTGGCTCAGAGAGTGCGGCCGGGGCACTGTGACTCATGTCGTTGATCCCTTGACTGCCGAGGCCGGGAGAGCTCTGCTGGCAAGTTGTGGTCTCGCCCTGCGAGATGCCCTGGCACCCCAGGCAGCGCCAATACCGGGATGACCTGAGTCAAAGAGAGCATGATCACCCTGATGTTACGTGTTGTCGCTCGGGTCCGCGCTGGGCGCGGCGCTACACTTCAAGGCTGTGTTGAAAGTGGTTTTGTGAAGATTCTCTCGATTGCACGCATCTGCGTTGTGGCCCTTGGTGGGTGGTGTTACTCCTTGGCCAGTGTGGCGGCGGGCGCTCCGCCGCTTTTTGTACTCAATTCTCTGGAGGCCAACGTCAGCGTCATCGACCCGGTGACCTGGACTGAGACGGCCCGCATACCTACAGGTAAAGAGCCGCACCATCTGTATCTGACCCCCGATGAAAAGTCGATCATCGTGGCCAACGCGCTCGGTGACACGCTGACGTTTGTGGACCCCCGTACCGCCGAGGTGCAGCGTACCGTACGTGGGATTGTGGACCCCTACCATCTGCGATTCAGTCCCGACATGAAATGGTTCATCACGGCCGCCAACCGTCTGAATCACGTGGACTTTTACCGCTGGGACGGCAAGGACCTGACCCTGGTGCAGCGCGTGGCCACATCGCGCACCCCCAGCCATCTATGGATCGATAGTCGCAGCACCACCGTCTATTCGACCATGCAGGACAGTGACGAACTGGTGGCGATTGATATTGCCACCCAGACCATCAAATGGCGTGTCAAAACAGGCCCTATGCCTGCGGATGTCTACGGCAGTCCCGATGGCAAGCACCTGTTTGTGGGGCTGACGGGCGGTGACAGCGTGGAGGTGTTCGATATCTCAGGGCGTGAAGCGGTCAGCGTCAAGCGGATCAAGACAGGCAACGGTGCTCACGCCTTTCGTGCTGCTGGCGATGGGCACCACCTGTATGTGAGCAATCGCGTGGCCAACTCGATCAGCAAGATCGATATGAACACCCAGCAGGTCGTCGAGTCGTACCCTGTGCCTGGCGGCCCTGATTGCATGGATGTTTCGGCGGACGGACGCTACATCTACGTCAGTTCCCGTTGGGCACGGAAGCTGTCCGTGGTGGATACCCAGGTCAAGAAGGTGGTGCGCCAGGTCAACGTGGGCAAATCGCCCCACGGCGTTTGGACCTTGCAGCACGCGCCGCGTTGAGCGCTGCACCGCCGGTCAGAGGTATGTTTCTCAGCGCTCTTCGTGTACCACACGGCAGGCGTCGAGATGCTATTATATTGATAGCTGCTTGGGCATGTTTCACTAGCGCTACTGCGAAAAATGACTGCAAAAAACCCCTCTACCTGACCTTTGACACCGGCCACATGGAAGTGGCGCCTTGGGTGGCGGAGGTCCTCAAACGCCAGCAGGTGCACGTGACCTTCTTTGCTGCAAACGAGCGCACGAAGGAAGGCGATGGAAGTCTGGGAGACCATTGGGCCCCGTGGTGGCGTGCACGCGCCGCGGAGGGCCATGAGTTTGCCTCCCACACCTGGAATCACACCTACTGGCGTGCCGATGCTGGCAGCGCGCCGCGTCCGGCATTTCGGGTCCGACCCTCGGCGGGACAGCGTGAGGGTCAAAGCTTTGTGATGTCCGCAGCTGAATACTGCGAAGAAATTGCCCGTGCTGCGGATCGTTTGAAGGCCATTACCGGCAAGACGCCTTTGCCCCTGTTCCGCGCGCCTGGCGGCAAGACCTCTGCACAATTGATTGCCAGCGCGAAGGCCTGCGGTTATGTGCATGTGGGGTGGTCGCCTGCCGGCTTCTTGGGGGATGAGCTGCCCAGTGAGACGGCCAGCAACACCGCGCTGCTGAACAAGGCGCTGCGCGATGTGCGCAGTGGCGACATCCTGCTGGCGCACCTGGGGATCTGGTCGCGCAAGGACGCCTGGGCGCCCGCTGTGCTGGAGCC
>NZ_JBGFFF010000279.1:0-3032 GCF_056175785.1 Acidovorax sp. LjRoot204 | reverse complement strand
CGGTGAGCGATGTGATGGAGTTGACATCAGAGAGTATCCGGTCGGCCCCTGATATCGAGAGTGCGATCGACAACAGCTGCATCTTGGGCTTGGGGTCCGTGGGCGAGCGCATGCTGATCTTGCTGGATATTGAAAAGCTCATGTCCAGCGTGGACATGGGCCTGGTGACCGCCAACGAATAAGGCGTAGCAGTCAGCAGCCAGTGGTGGCGCAGGCGCATGTCAGGCTGTGAGCTGTGCTCGCAGACCTTTTGGAGCGAACAGGACTTCCCCTCGGACGATCAATATGGCCCAAACCACCAGTGCTTCGGCGTCAGTCCGGTCAGGCCCAGCCAGGGTAGATCCTGCGTATGCCGCAGCCACAGCGCCCTCWGGCCCTCTGGCGCAGGGGCGAGAATTTGTCTGGACCAATGCAGACTTTGCCCGTGTGCAGGCGCTGATCTATCAGCGCGCCGGCATCAGCTTGCATGATGGCAAACACGCCATGGTCTACAGCCGCCTGTCGCGGCGGCTGCGCGACACAGGGCACACCAGCTTTCACGACTACCTGAGCTGGCTGGAGACCCATGACGGGCCGGAGTGGCAGGAGTTCGTGAATGCGCTGACCACCAACCTCACGGCATTCTTTCGCGAGCAGCATCATTTCGAGATTTTCGCGTCGCACCTGCGCTCCAAGCCATCCGCCAACTGGCGGGTCTGGTGCAACGCGGCCTCCACGGGCGAAGAGCCTTACTCCATCGTGATCACCGCGTTGGAGGCGCTCGGCGCCAACGCCTCTTTCAAGTTGACAGCCAGCGACATTGATTCGCGCGTGCTGGCCACCGCGGCGCAGGGCGTGTACCGGCTCGACGGTGTGAAGGGCTTGAGCCCTGAGCGCTTGCAGAAATTCTTTCTCAAAGGCAAAGGCGGGAACGCGGGCATGGTCCGTGCCAAGCCGGAGTTGCGGCGCGCCATCGACTTCATGAGTGTGAATCTCATCCGCGACGATTGGCCATTCAAGGAGCCCTTTGACGTGGTTTTCTGCCGTAATGTGATGATTTACTTTGATGCCCCTACACAGCGGCGCGTGCTGGAAAGAATCCACCGCGTGCTCAAGCCGGGTGGCATGTTGTTTGTGGGGCACGCCGAGAACTTCAGCGAGTCCAAAGACCTGTTCACCCTGCGTGGCAAGACGGTGTACGAGCGCCGCTGACCTGTCCATGTTGTCCTGCACATTGCACCCATGACCAACATTCAAACAGGTTCATCCCCTTCCAATGCTGCTGCTGTGCCCGGCAGTTCCGAAAGGCGCCGCGCTCCGCGTATTGCGCCGCTGAGCGCCGATATCTACAGCTCTGGCAATGGGCCCGCGCGCGAGTCGTCGCTGCAGGAGCTCAAGGCCCGCAGCCGCAAGCCAGGAGAGGCCTCGTTTTTTTATCTTGATCACCACTTCCAGCACAACGCGGTGAAGGTGCTGCCTGGTGAGTATTTCGTGTCGGATGAGAACATGGTCATCATGACCGTGCTCGGCTCGTGCATCGCTGCCTGCCTGTGGGACAGCCGCGCACGTGTGGGAGGAATGAATCATTTCATGCTGCCGGACGGCGATCTGGCGGACGCATCCGGGCGTTATGGTTCCTACGCGATGGAGCTGTTGATCAATGAAATGCTCAAGCTCGGTGCACGCCGTGAAACCATGCAGGCCAAGATTTTTGGAGGGGCCCAGGTGATGCACAACTTCACCACCATGAATGTGGGTGAGCGCAACACGAATTTTGTGTTGAACTATTTGCACACTGAGCGCATTCCGATCGTCTCCGAGGACGTGCTCGACATCTATCCGCGCAAGGTGGTTTTCTTTCCAGTGACCGGCAAAGCGATGGTGAAACGGTTGGCGCATGCCCATCCCGAAGCCCTCGTGGCCCAGGAGGTTCGCGGCAACGCGGCCACTGTTGCCAAGACCACGTCGGGTGGTTCTGTGGATCTGTTTTGATAAAGGTTTGAGTTAATGAGCAGGAAAATCCGGGTGATCGTGGTGGACGATTCGGCGCTGGTCCGTAGTCTGCTGTCAGAGATCATCAACCGCCAGCGGGACATGGAGTGCATTGGCACGGCCAACGACCCTCTGGTGGCGCGCGAGATGATTCGCGAATTGGATCCGGATGTCATCACCCTGGACGTTGAAATGCCACGCATGGACGGCATTGATTTTCTGGGGCGCTTGATGCGTCTGCGGCCCACTCCGGTAGTGATGATCTCCACGCTGACCGAGCGTGGCGCGGAGGTCACCATGAAGGCCCTGGAGTTGGGCGCCGTCGACTTTGTGGCCAAACCGCGTGTGGGGCTGGCCAGCGGGCTCAACGATTTGGCGGCGCAGATTGTGGACAAGATCCGCGTTGCTGCCGTCGCGCAAGTGCGCCGCGCCCCTGTGCGTGATGCAGGCCCAGCCTCCAGTGTTGTGGGGGGCACTCCTTTGCCCCACGCCGTACCCGCAGCTGGTCTGCTGGGTCGCCTTTCCACTGAAAAGCTCATCTGCATTGGGGCGTCCACCGGTGGTACCGAAGCCATCAAGGAGGTGCTGGTCCAGATGCCTGCGGATTCGCCAGCGATCGTGATCACCCAGCACATGCCTCCCGGGTTTACTACCAGTTTTGCGGCCCGTTTGAACGGGTTGTGCCAGATCACCGTCAAGGAGGCGGTGAATGGCGAGCGCATTCTGCCCGGCCATGCCTACATCGCACCGGGCGGCACACAGTTCCATGTGGCGCGCAGTGGCGCCAACTATGTAGCGGTGGTGGACGATGGCCCTCCGGTCAATCGCCACAAGCCCTCGGTCGAGGTACTCTTCAAGTCCGCAGCAGCGGTGGTGGGGCGCAACGCGTTTGGCATCATGCTCACGGGCATGGGCAACGATGGCGCTGTTGCCATGCGGGAGATGAAAGACGCCGGCAGCTACAACTATGTGCAGGATGAGGCGACCTGCATCGTGTTTGGCATGCCGCGGGAGGCCATTGCCCACGGTGCCGCTGACGAGGTGCTGCCGCTGGGGCAGAT
>NZ_JBGFFF010000278.1:0-3039 GCF_056175785.1 Acidovorax sp. LjRoot204 | reverse complement strand
GACCTTCGAGAGAAGGGGGAAGGCGCGCAGCGCCTCAGGGGGTTGCTCCTAGTGACTCCCGGTGATGTAGTTCTCCAACTGCTCAATGATGAATTTCTGCTCGGAGATGATGTCCTTGACCAGGTCGCCAATGGAAATCATGCCCACCAGCTTGCCGTTGTCCACCACGGGCAGGTGGCGCAGGCGGTTGTTGCTCATGAGCTGCATGCACTGCTCGCTGGTCTGGTCCGGGCGCACAAACATCACGGCCGAGGTCATCACATCCTTGACCTGGGTGACGGCTGAAGTGCGCCCCATGAGGGCGATTTTTCGGGCGTAGTCCCGCTCGGTGAAGATGCCGACGATGGACGCGCCCTCGGTCACGATGAGCGCGCCAATGCCCTTGTCAGCCATGAGCTGGAGGGCGTCCAGCACGGAAGCAGCAGGGCTGATGGTATGGACGGTGGCATCGGGTTTGGACTGAAGAATCTTGGCGACTGCGGTCATGGAAACCTCCCTCGTGAAAACGGAAACGGGCACAGGGAGATTTCAGCCCATAAGCCCCGTGGGCGCAACCCGCGCAAGCCCCATGTGCGGCGCTTTTTGATCATCTGTTGCACGGCGAATGCAACGGATGTTTCTGCGCAGTTGCATACCGCCTCGCGCGAAACAAACTGAAAAGAAGCGAAACCGCGGCGAGACGACGCCCCCGGCCTGCCCCGGCACGATGGAGCCCATGTTCAACGCACCGACCACGTTCACCTCTGCGGCATCTGTTGCCTGCCAGCGCCCGGCGGATTCCATGGCAAACCGCCAGGGTTCCGAGGGCAGGCAGACACGGCAGACGGCCCGGAAGATTGTTTCCAATACTGGAACAGTTAGTTCGCGACTCAGTGGTTTTTCTCTGAACAGCACCGGCGTACAGTTCATCCCATCGATGAGCCGAACCCGCAAGGCGACTCACCGAACCCGGTGCGAAGCGAGTCGTTTCTGATCTTCACCCGGTTTTTTKAGACGCTTTTTTAACTTCAAGGATTTCCATCATGAACAACACCGCACGTTTCCTGTCTATCGCCGCTGTTGCTGCTTTCGCTTCTTTCGGTGCCCAGGCTGACGAAGCCGACGCTTCGCAGTTCGCCACCCAATTCGAAACCAGCCGCACCCGCGCCGAAGTGATCRCCGAAGCCGCTACGGCTGTGCAAATGCGCARCCAAGAGCCCGCAGGCTCCCGCGTGGTGACCTACAAGTCCACGGCTGACCGCGCTGCCGTGCGTGCCGAAGCTGCCGCACAAGCCATGCGCACTGGCCGCGTGGGCCCTGCTGAAGGCGGTTGATTCAATTTTTTGAATCCACAGCTTCACCCACCGCGTATTCCAGACACCTCGTTCCCATTTTTCGAATTTCATAGGAGTTTCATCATGAACAAGACTGCCCGTTTCCTCTCTATCGCCGCTGTCGCCGCTTTCGCTTCTTTTGGTGCCCAGGCTGACGAAGCCGATGCTTCGCAGTTCGCCACCAAGTTTGAAACCAACCGCACCCGCGCTGAAGTGCAAGCCGAAGCCGCTACCGTGGCTCAAACACGCAGCATTGAACCCGCTGGTTCGCGTGTGGTGACCTACAAGTCCACCGCTGACCGTGCTGCTGTGCGTGCCCAGGCTGCTGAAGCTGTGCGCACTGGCCAGATCTCTTCCGGCGAAATCGGCTCCCTGTAATTGGACCGGCCTGCACTTCGGTGCAAATGAAAGATTGCAAATGCCAAAAGGCCGAGGCCCCAACAGGGGCCTCGGCCTTTTTCATGGCGCTTCGCGACACGGAGAGGTTCGAAGCCTGCCATCGACAGCTCAAAGGCTGCCAATGGCGTCCACCCCGATTTACTTGCCAGCGCGCGCCTGGGCCACGGCCCCTTGCACTTCCTTCCACAAGCCCTCGCCCACGTTGGCGGCAATGCTGGCGTTCACGGCGCTGAGCTTTTCGCGCATGCGGTTGGCTTCGGCGGCGGGCAGTTCGTTGACCTGCATGCCCTTGCCCTTGAGGTCGGCCAGCGCCTTGTCGGCCTCGGCACGCGTGTCCTGGCGCTCGAAGTCGCGGCTCTTCTTGGCGGCGTCGAGCAGCACCTTCTGCTCAGCCTTCGACAGGCCATCCCAGTACTTCTTGCTGACCAGCACGATCCAGGGGCTGTAGACGTGGTTGGTCACCGTGAGGTACTTCTGCACCTCATAGAACTTGCTCGACAGGATGGTGTTGTAGGGGTTCTCCTGGCCGTCCACCGTCTTGGTTTCCAGCGCGGTAAAGAGTTCGGAGAACGGCAGCGGCACAGCGTTGGCACCCAGGGTCTTGAAGCTGTCGAGGAACACGTTGTTCTGCATCACGCGCAGCTTGATGCCGTCCATGTCTTCGAGCTTGTTGACCGGGCGCTTGCTGTTGGTGAGGTTGCGGAAACCGTTCTCCCAGTACACCAGGCCCACCAGGCCCTTTTCCTGCAGCTTGTCCATCACCTTCTGGCCCACGGGGCCATCGAGCACCACGTCGGCTTCCTTGGCGTTGTTGAACAGGAACGGCGTGTCCCAGATCGCCATTTCCTTGGTGATGCCCACCAGCGTGGCCGTGGAGCCCACCATCATCTCCTGCGCGCCGCCGATCAGGGCCTGCTGCATCTGCACGTCCGAGCCCAGTGCGGCGGCACCGATGGCGCGAATCTTCATCTTGCCGCCCGAGGCCTTTTCCACTTCCTGGGCAAACAGTTTGGTGGCCCGGCCCTGGTTGGAGTCCTCGTTGAGGCCGTAGCCAAAACGGATGATGCGCGGCTTGAAGTCTTGGGCTGCGGCCTGGAACGAGCAGGTGATGGCAGCGACCGACAGGGCGGCCAGCAGGGTGCGACGGAAAGTTTTCATGGTTGTCTCCATTGGCAAGAAAAACGGGGAAGAGGAGCAGGCAAACGGCTAGCGCAGCCAGACGACGGGCGCAGTCACGATCTGCGGGAAGACCACCAGCAGCGCCAGGATCAGCACGTAGGTGATAAGAAACGGGTTCACGCCCTTGATGACGCTGTGCATCGAGATG
>NZ_JBGFFF010000277.1:0-3053 GCF_056175785.1 Acidovorax sp. LjRoot204 | reverse complement strand
CTTGTACCTTTTCTGACTATTCTGGATTGCAAGCCTTTGAGGGGGCCAGCGGCTGATTCGCGGACACTGCCAGAGCTGGCAAGTGAGTTAGTTTCGCCAGCCGTTAGCTGCGCCTCCTCGCATAACGGCACAGCTATATAAAACTGATATCCATCATCCAGAACACAGCATGAAATGAAAGCAGGCATTCGATATGACTCAAATCTCATTCGAGACATGCTCGAAGACCACCGGACCTTGCTTGCAATCTATGGAAGCCTTGTTAAATCAATAGAAGCAAGGGATGAATTAGCCTTTTATGTCAAACTTGGCGAATTCAAGTCTATATTGGTAGCGCATCTGCTAAAAGAGGCTGTCAAACTGTATATATATTTGAGACAAAGTCTGAAAGACGATGAAAATGCATATCAACTAGTCACGACCTATAAAAGCGAGATGGATGGCATAAGCCGGGTCGTCATGAAATTCGTCGATGATTACTCTGAAAAGTCACTTATTGGCGTGGACTATGCCCAGCTTTCCATTCGAATAAAAGAAATAGGCTGGCTACTGGGAGATCGAATCCGACGAGAGGAATCGGAGCTCTACCCTCTGTATCACGATCTCTACGACTAAATTCTCGACGGTCAGGCGTCGTCTGCGTTTTCTATACGCTGCAGAATGGGTTCGCCGGAGCCCATGCCTCACGTGAGAACTCACCTCCAGGTGGCCTGTGTCAGGACACTGGCTTGGCCCAGCCCAGGCGAATGGTGGAATTCCATACCAATGGTGCGCAGGACGGAAGCTTGTACGACGAACAAGACAGCCGGGAAGCTATCACTCGCGTGAGTGCTGCAGACAGGTGGCCCGATGCCGTCGAGGCCACGCGCAATCTGTCGCTCTTCTATGAAGATCGCGCCCGTTGGAGCGAAGTCCAGCCCTACATGCAGTGCTTGTTCGAACTGGCGCCCGAGCGCAATGACTCATCACCGGGAGAACAGTACCGCCGCCGCTGAGTGTCTGGTGGGGCGGACCTACCCACCGTTCCCGCTTACTGCGGATTGAGTAGTGCCAGCGCCTTGCGCTTGCTCAGTTTGAGCACTTCAGAAATGCGCTCTAGCTGCGCGGCCCGGGGGTGAACGTGGCCTGTCTCCCACTTGTAGACGGACAGCGAGGACGCACCCAACAGTTGGGCCATCTGTTTCTGTGTGATAGCGAGCGCCGCGCGTTTGTCGATCAACAACTGAGCATCGAACTGGATCTGCTTTGACTTCTTGGGAGTGGCAGTTTCAGCGATCACCTTGGCTTTGGGTGCATCCGTTGCTTTGACCTGCCGTTGAGTCGCTCTGAGCTGGGAGGTCAGAGCCTTGACGTCACGCTTCAGTGCCGCGATCTCGGAGCGATGGCTGGTGATCGCCTTGCGCATGCTCTGGAGTTCAGGCTTGAGCTCCTTGCGCGCCATGCGAACAACTTCAGCGCGAAAGGCATTTGAAAATGTATTCATACGCCCGATGGTAACTTTGACCACTTAACGCGCACTTAGGGGCTGGTGCACAGCCGGTGTCGCAATCCTTCTTCGTATCCGCAAAAAAACAAAACCGCCAAAGGCAAGAGCCCGTGGCGGTTTGCTTCGGGTGCGTCCGAAAGCGCTGTACTTACTTCCCAGCCTTGTCCGCCTTGCGCTTGGCAGCCTTGGGATCGACCACAGCCTTGAACTTCGCACCCGCCACAAACTTCGGCACAGTGCTCGCAGGGATCTTCAATGCAGCACCGGTCGATGGGTTCTTGCCCGTGCGTGCCGCACGCTTGGCCGACTTGAAGGTCCCAAAACCCACCAGCTGCACGGCATCGCCTTTCTTGACGGCGGTCTGGATGGTGTCGATAAGCGTTTCCAGCACCGCATTGGCTGCGGCCTTGGACAGGTCATTCTTGGAAGCCAGGATTTCAACGAGTTCTGCGCGGTTCATGGATGCTCACGTGTAGAAGTTGGAAAGGATCGATTTATACCGCCGCCGCTGACACGGTCCTTGCTGCGACTCAATGTTGCAGTGCACTTCTTGGCAAAAACTCCACGCCCGTGCGTTTGACCAGCTCCTGATAGCTGATTGGCCGCCCCACCGTCTCCCCCTCCCGGTTCTCCTGCCAATGCGCCCAGGCCCTCTGGGTGGTGGCGTCGTACACCAGCTTGTACAGATAGGTCGGCACCTTCACCCCGTTGGCCCCAATGCGTGGCCCCGCATCTGTGAACACTGGCCCCGTGATCACAAACACATCGCCCTTGGCCCGCTTCACATAGTGCCGCGTGTCCTGCTCGATCTTGTTCCASGCRCCYCCGTTGTGCTGTGCATTCTGCGGAACCATGTTCGCTAAACTGAAGCTCTGCGCCATGGCCGTTGACGTGGGCATATCTCCAGCAGGCGCCATGTGCCCCCGGCTGTAACCTGAGTTCTTGTAGTCCTCCAGTTCGGCTCGTTCGCCACTGGGCAAACGCGCATCTGCAAAGAACCGCTTAGCCCTCTTCTCGTCAGCATCCTCGATGAGCTTGCGGTTCAATCGCTGGGCCACGAACACTGGCGTCTTGGTCGTCCCGGAGTGCAGCACCGCAAACGCTTCATAGCAAAGCTCCCGCAATTGCGGCCGGGGCGCGATGGTTGGCGGTGCTCCATTCGCAAAGAACTGCGGGCACTGTGCAAAGGAGGTGGGTTCTGGAGTGAGCAGCGCCGCACTGTCGAACTGCGGAAACCGCGCCCAGGAAAGATTCGGCAGAGCAACGCCCGTGAGGCACAGTGTCAGCACAGCCGCCAGGCGCACACGACCTGGCCAAAAGAACAAACGATTCACAGAAGGGACGAGCAAGTGGRATAACAGGAGCCCGATTGGAGCACCGTTCGTTGCTCGCTTGTGAGCCGGATGCCCAGACCTCGCAGGGTTTCCCAGCTATCCCAGCTATCCCAGCTATCCCAGCTATCCCAGCTATCCCAGCTATCCCAGCTATCCCAGCTATCCCAGCTATCCCAGCTATCCCAGCTATCCCAGCTATCCCAGCTATCCCAGCTATCCCAGCTATCCCAGCT
>NZ_JBGFFF010000276.1:0-3094 GCF_056175785.1 Acidovorax sp. LjRoot204 | reverse complement strand
TCCTGTGTTGCACACGCGTCCTGACCGCCCGCATGCCACCCGCGAGCCTCTTCAGTTTGGTGCCGAAATCTACGGGCATACCGGGCTGGAGGCCGACCTTGAGGCTTTGCAGTTAGCTCGGGAGTGTTTGCGAGTTGCCAATGTACGCGACACAACCATTGATCTTGCGGACGTGCGCATCGTCCGCAGCCTGTTGGCTGGTGTGAGCGTGAGCCCGCAACTGCTCAGCGGCATTCATTCTGCTTTGGCGGCCAAGGATGCGGGAGAGTTGACAGTCTTGACGCGTGGCTTTCCTGAGGATTCTCGGCAAGGCCTTCTCGCTCTTGTCCAGCTATATGGAGACGCTGCTGTTCTGGCTGAGGCTGAAAATGCGCTGAAGCGCATTTCTGGTGTGTCTCAAGTGCTATCAAATTTGAAGTGGTTGGCGTCGCGTCTTGACGGAGCCTCTGTCACTTTCGACTTGGCTGATTTGCGTGGATATGCCTACTACAGCGGTGCACGCTTCGCGATCTATGCGCGCGGTGCCAGCGATGCCCTGGTGCGCGGCGGCCGGTACGACGAGGTGGGGGCAGTGTTTGGCCGAAATCGTCCTGCGGCGGGATTCAGTTTGGACATCAAGCAGGTGGTTGGCGTGGTGCCACCCCGTGCGCTGAAAGCCGCCATTCGTGCTCCCTGGGGCGAGGCTGCGGATGTGAATGCAGCGATTGGAGAGCTTCGGTCCGCTGGGGAAACAGTGGTGTGTGTTTTGCCAGGGCACGAGAGTGAGGTGGATGAGTTCCACTGTGATCGTGAACTGGTTCAGGTTGCGGGCCGTTGGGTCGTGCAGGCTGTTTGAGCAATTGTCATTTGAATTGGGTTTGAGATGAAAGCAACCAAAGGTCGCAACGTAGTGGTGGTCGGTACCCAGTGGGGCGACGAAGGCAAAGGCAAGTTGGTCGATTGGCTGACGGAGAGCGCTCAAGGGGTTGTGCGTTTCCAGGGGGGGCACAACGCTGGCCACACACTGGTGATCAATGGTGTGAAGACGGCGCTGCATTTGATCCCGAGCGGCATCATGCGCCCTGGGGTCAAGTGCTACATCGGCAATGGCGTGGTACTTTCTGCAGCGAAGTTGTTTGAGGAAATTGAGGGGCTTGAGAAAGCCGGTGTCGAGGTTCGTTCGCGCCTGCGTATCAGTGAGGCTTGCCCGCTGATCCTGCCTTTCCACGCGGCAATTGATGTTGCGCGTGAGGCGGCCCGAGAGCAGGGGGGGGCTGAGAAGATTGGTACCACCGGCCGTGGCATTGGTCCAGCTTACGAGGACAAGATTGCCCGCCGTGCCTTGCGCGTACAGGACTTGAAGTACCCTGAGCGATTTGCTTCTAAGCTGCGCGAATTACTGGATTTGCACAATCATGTGCTCACCACGTACCTGGGCTCTGCAAAGTTCGTTTTTGGCGATGCGCTGAAGCCATACATCCAGGATGGCAAGGTGCAATTTGATGTCGTGTACGCCGAAGCCATGCGCCATGCAGAGTTGCTGAAGCCCATGATGGCTGATGTGTCGCGAGAGCTCAATGAGGCGAATCGCGCGGGTGCCAATCTTCTTTTTGAGGGCGCTCAAGGGACCCTGCTGGATGTAGACCATGGCACATACCCGTATGTCACGTCCAGTAACTGTGTGGCGGGGAATGCTGCCRCAGGATCTGGCGTGGGGCCGGGCATGCTTCATTACATCCTCGGCATTACCAAGGCGTACTGCACCCGTGTGGGTGGCGGGCCTTTCCCTACAGAGCTGGATTGGGAAGTGCCTGGTACGCCCGGTTATCACATGAGTACAGTGGGCGCTGAAAAGGGAGTGACAACCGGGCGTAGCCGTCGCTGTGGCTGGTTTGATGCAGCTTTGTTGAAGCGCAGTGCCCAAGTCAATGGCCTTACTGGCCTTTGCATCACCAAGCTGGATGTGCTGGACGGGTTGAACGAGTTGTTGCTGTGCACAGGCTACGAGCTCGACGGTCAGCGTATTGATTTGCTTCCCATGGGCGCTGAGGACATCGCTCGGTGCACGCCAATTTATGAAACGCTCCCTGGCTGGAGTGATTCCACCGTAGGGGTGACCGAGTACGACAAACTGCCCGAAAGTGCGCGCCGCTATCTTGAGCGCATCGAAGAAGTGACGGGGGTTCCGATCGACATGATCTCAACCAGTCCTGATCGCGATCATACRATCATGATGCGCCATCCTTATGTCGCCGTCTGATCTACAGTTTTGCCTTGCTGCCATCAAGTAAACGCCAACTATTCAGGAATCATCCACTATGTTGACCGAAGACGGAAAACACCTCTATGTCAGCTATGACGAGTACCACAGCCTCATCGAAAAGTTGGCGCTGAAAGTTCATCAGTCGGGTTGGGCGTTCGACACCATTCTCTGTCTCGCTCGCGGTGGGTTGCGCCCAGGTGACATTCTCAGTCGTATCTTTGATAAGCCGTTAGCGATCATGTCTACGAGCTCCTACCGTGCCGAGGCAGGAACGGTGCAAGGACATCTTGATATTGCACGCTTTATCACCACGCCCAAGGGTGAAATTGCAGGGCGCGTGCTCTTGGTCGATGATCTGGCTGATTCAGGGCACACCTTGCACGCGGTGATCAACATGCTTAAGACCAACTACGCGCCCATCACCGAGCTACGTAGCGCCGTGATCTGGACGAAAGGTCTATCGACGTTTTCTCCAGATTACTCCGTGGAGTTTTTGCCGAGCAATCCTTGGATCCATCAACCCTTTGAGGGCTACGACAGCCTGAGTCCGGAGAAGCTGCTAGAAAAGTGGCGAGTCTGATTTTTCTTGCCGGCCCTGAAAGTCGTGCTATAGTCGAGGGCTTCGCTACTGAGACCTGAGCGCAAAAAGTGTTGGGGTCGATGGGGTGGTTTGTGGTGGTGCTTAGGTGCTGCGGCGGATGACTCGGAAGGTTGGCGAAGAAAGTTTGGTTTTGTCTTCTTGGTGGTTAAAAACCGGTATAGAATACAAGGCTTCGCTCGGTAGAGATGGTTGCTGCGAATTGCAGGTGATCGTTGAAGCGGGGTGAAAAAAGAAGGCAAAAGTTTGACAGT
>NZ_JBGFFF010000275.1:0-3110 GCF_056175785.1 Acidovorax sp. LjRoot204 | reverse complement strand
GCCTTCAGGCAGTTGGCAGAACGCACGGTCAGTTCCAGCTCGTCCACAGGACGCAGCAGGATCGGATCGAACGTTGCATTGCCACGTGGGCCTGCGGGTGCGTCGAACGCAGCCAGCTCGCCGCCTTCCAGCTGCGCGAATACCGCCAGCTGTTCCACCAGGATCTTGGCAGATGCCCGCACGGCRTCTTCGGCRGTGATCGCRCCGTTGGTYTCGATCTCGACCASCAGCTTGTCCARGTCGGTRCGCTGYTCSACACGGGCGCTTTCSACSGTGTAGCTCACRCGCTTSACGGGSGAGAACGASGCGTCCAGSACGATGCGGCCRATCGACTTGGTCGRCTCGTCGGCATAGCGGCGCAKMKTGCCGGGCACRTAGCCGCGRCCCTTCTCTACCTTGATCTGCATGTCCAGCTTCCCGCCGGCAGACAGGTTGGCGATCACGTGATCAGGGTTGACGATTTCCACGTCGTGAGGGGTCTGGATGTCACGGGCAGTGACCACACCTTCGCCATCTTTGCGCAGGCTCAACGTCACTTCATCACGGTTATGGAGCTTGAACACCACACCCTTGAGGTTCAGCAGGATATTGACCACATCCTCTTGAACACCGTCAATAGACGAATACTCGTGCAGAACGCCTGCAATGGTGACTTCCGTCGCTGCGTAACCCACCATGGACGAGAGCAGGACGCGCCGAATGGCGTTGCCCAGCGTGTGGCCGTACCCACGCTCGAACGGCTCCAGTGCGACCTTGGCACGGTTGTGGCCAAGCTGCTCGACATTGATCGCCTTGGGTTTCAGCAAATTGGTTTGCATTCAGACTTCCTCTCAATACCCCCAGCTCGTTACACCGGTAAGGCTGGTGAAGCGCCTAAACCGCAATGCCTCGCGGTTCAGGGACGGTTTTCTTGAATTACGTACTCGACCGATTAGCGCGAGTACAACTCAACGATCAGCGATTCGTTGATGTCGGCGCCAAACTCATCACGGTCTGGCACCTTCTTGAAGATGCCTTCTGCCTTCTCGGCATTCACTTCCACCCATGCGGGCATGCCCACTTGAGCTGCCAGTTGCAGGGCTTCCACCACGCGATTTTGCTTCTTGGACTTTTCACGCACAGCCACCACGTCACCCGTCTTCACGAGGTACGAAGCGATGTTCACGGACTTGCCGTTCACGGTGATCGCCTTGTGCGACACCAGCTGGCGCGCTTCAGCGCGAGTGGAGCCGAAACCCATGCGGTACACGACGTTGTCGAGACGAGATTCCAACAGGAACAACAGATTGGCGCCAGTGTTGCCCTTCTTGCCTTCGGCGGCTTCGAAGTAACGGCGGAATTGCTTTTCCAGCACGCCGTACATGCGCTTGACCTTCTGCTTTTCACGCAGTTGCAGACCGTAGTCAGAGGTGCGGGCACCCGAGGTGCGGCCGTGCTGACCAGGCTTGGAGTCGAACTTGGACTTGTCAGCGATCGAGCGGCGTGCGCTCTTCAGGAACAGGTCAGTGCCTTCACGGCGGGAGAGTTTGGCCTTGGGGCCGAGGTAACGTGCCACTTGAGCTTCCTTTGTGTCATCTACCGCAAACCATTGCGGGAGCCGCCTGAGGCGCTTGCGCGTTCACAGGCGGCGGTGGGCTTAGAGAGATTAGATACGACGGCGCTTTTGAGGGCGGCAGCCGTTGTGTGGCACCGGTGTCACATCGGAGATCGATGTGATACGGATGCCCAGTGCGCCCAATGCGCGCACCGAAGACTCACGACCAGGACCTGGGCCCTTGATTTCAACGTCAAGGTTCTTGATACCTTGATCGATGGCAGCGCGACCGGCCACTTCCGAAGCCACCTGGGCTGCGAATGGGGTGGACTTGCGCGAACCCTTGAAACCTTGGCCACCGGACGAAGCCCACGACAGGGCGTTGCCCTGACGGTCGGTGATCGTGATGATGGTGTTGTTGAACGAGGCGTGCACGTGTGCAATGCCGTCCGMAACATTCTTSCGGACCTTCTTGCGAACGCGCTGAGCTGCGTTATTGGCAGGAGACTTAGCCATGATGATCTTTCAATCTTTATTTCTTCAGTGCAGCTGCACCCTTGCGCGGACCCTTGCGAGTGCGAGCATTGGTACGGGTGCGCTGACCACGCATTGRCAGACCGCGGCGATGGCGGAAGCCACGATAGCAGCCGATGTCCATCAAACGCTTGATGTTCATCGTSGTYTCGCGRCGCAGGTCRCCTTCRATGGTGAACWRCKCGATTTGSTCGCGRATTTTTTCSAGATCGSCRTCMGTCAGRTCCTTGATCTTCTTTGAATAWKCGATACCRGTYGCTTCGCAGATCTTGCGAGCGCGGGTGCGACCAATGCCRAARATGGCGGTCARRCCGATTTCCGCGTGCTTGTGCGGCGGAATGTTAATGCCAGCRATACGTGCCATATGCGTCCTCTAATACTTTCCAATCAACCTTGGCGCTGCTTGTGACGCAGATCCGTGCAGATCACGCGCACCACACCCTTGCGGCGGATGATCTTGCAGTTGCGGCAGATTTTTTTGACCGAAGCCGAAACTCTCATTGCATTCTCCTAAAACTTTTCCATCCGTCCCGGCTGCTTCGCACGGAACACAATTTGTGCCCGCGAAAAATCGTGGGGCGCCAACTCAACCGATATCCAACTCTTTGCAGGCAGCGCTGGGCGCTGCCGTCGTGATGTCAACCGCCTGCACTGCCTTTGAAGTTCGCCTTCTTGAGCAGCGATTCGTACTGTTGCGACATCATGTAGTTCTGGACCTGGGCCATGAAGTCCATGGTCACCACCACAATGATCAGCAGGGAAGTTCCACCAAAGTAAAACGGTACGTTGTACTTCAGGATCAGAAACTCCGGCAACAGACACACGAAGGTGATGTACACGGCACCGGCCAAGGTCAGGCGAACCAGGATCTTGTCGATGTAACGGGCAGTTTGTTCACCGGGACGAATGCCTGGGATGAAYGCGCCACTCTTCTTCAGGTTGTCTGCTGTCTCGCGGCTGTTGAACACCAACGCCGTGTAGAAGAAGCAGAAGAAGATGATCGCAGCGGCATAGAACATCACATAGATCGGCTGACCTGGAG
>NZ_JBGFFF010000274.1:0-3261 GCF_056175785.1 Acidovorax sp. LjRoot204 | reverse complement strand
CCCTTGTACGCGCCCATCGCAATGCCCAACGGCACGGCAATGATGGCGGCAAGGATGAAGCCGCCGACCACACGCCAGATGGTCATGCCGATGTCTTTGATGAAGCCGTACTCGGTGAACAACAGCCAGCCTTCCTTCACCATGGTGACGGGGCTGGCCAGGAAGGTGGGCGACACGAAGCCGCCCAACGTGAAGAACGCCCACACCGCCATGAACACGACGAAGAAGGCCAGCCCGAGCATCCACCGGGCGCTGCTTCTCACAGGCTCCAGCGGGGCCAGCGAGCGCCGGCGCGCGGGGGCATGTGGTCCGGCTTTTTGCTCGGGTTTTGGCTCGGTAACGGAAAGGGGTTGCACGGCGGACATGGAGCGCTCTTCTTCCGTCTATTTACTTGATGAAGCTCGCGTCGAAGGTGACGGCCAGGTCTTCMGGCGCCTTGCGGATSAYGCCGGCCTCCAGCAGGATGGSCGYGGCKTCCTTCATGAASSTGGTSAGCTCGCCCGCGAAGAAYTTCTGGTTGGCGGCCTTGTCCTGCCAGCGCAGGWAGGMCGACGACTTGGCGAACTGCTCGCCSGTCTGCTTGACSGCMGMRCCCATGAKCTCGTTGGMCTTGGYCGGGTCGGCCTTGATCATGTCCAGCGCCTSGAAGTASGAGTKSGCSARYGCCTGYGCSGCCTTGCCGTTGGCCTTGAGCCAGGYGGGSKCGCAGCCCACGGTGTCCATCACCATGGGGTAGTCGAGCGTGGTGGCCAAGATCTTGCCGGCCGCAGGGTTGTCGCGCACGGTGGAGAGGTAGGGCTCGTACGTCATGGCGGCATCGTTTTGCCCGGCCACGAAGGCCTGCGCGGCCGCTTGGGGTGACAGCGTGGTGGTCTTCACGTCCTTGAGGCTCATGCCGTTCTTGCTCAGCATCCAGGCCAGGCCAAAGTACGGAGCGGTGCCGGGCGCATCCACGCCGATGGTCTTGCCCTTGAGGTCGGCAAAGCCCTTGATGTCGCCGCGCACCGCAATGCCGTCGGCGCCGTAGGACTTGTCCATCTGGAAGATCTGCACGATGGGCACGCCGTTGGCGTTCCAGGCSACRTGYGTTTCSACCGTGGTGGCGGCGCACTGGATGGACTTGGAGGCCAGSGCSAGGTGSCGGTCCTTCTGCGGAATCATCTTGATCTCSACRTCCAGGCCGTTCTTCTTGAAGATGCCAGCCTTGTCGGCCAGCGTGAGCGGTGCAAAACCTGTCCAGCCGGACATGCCCAGCACAATCTTGGTGTCCTGCGCCTGGGCCGGTGCGGCCAGGGCCATCATGCATGCTGCTGCCGCTGCCAGCGACGTCCATTTCACAACCGATCGAGTCATCATCTGCTCCTGTTTGAAGAAAGTACCTTGGCCCTGCCCACCGGGACGCACCTGCGTACCGGAGGCCATGATGACAGTTTCAGCATACCTGTATATACAGGGTAAACACTGAAAAATCCGACTCATGCGAGGGGGTGTCGATCTTCAGCAAGAACGGGGCCAGGGAGGATGGTGTGTTCTCTGGTGGTCCAGGGCACCAGAAACAACTCCTGATTTGATAGCTACCAGGGCAATAAACACCGGCACCACAGCGCAAAAAAGCCATCAATTTGCGTTGAGAAGCCGGACATGGCCGCTGGCATGTCCACTTCCCCATTGCACCAGGCCTGTGCGCTGGCCTGGCCGCGTCGGTGCGACGCCACCTGCCAGCGCACAGGCCAACCTGTCTATGCCACCGGCTCGCGACCTATTCCACCACCGGCAAACGCACGGTGACCGACAGGCCAGGCTCTGCATTGCGCATGTGCAATTGCCCGTCGTGCGCCTGCGCCACCAGCCGGCACAGGTACAAACCCAGTCCGACGCCGCCGGTGGCACGTTGGCGTGCGGTGTCCGGGCGGTAGAACGCCTGGGCCAGGTGTGGCAGGTGCTCGGGGGGCACACCGCGCCCATGATCACGCACCTCCAGTTCCAACACCCTCCCCTCATCCGCCAGCCGCAAATGCAGCTCAGGGGGGAAGGCACCCGACTCACTGTGGCGCAGGCTGTTGTCCAGCAGGTTGCGCAGCAAAAGCCGCAGGCGGGACCGGTCCAGCCGCACCGAGGGCAAGTCCGGCGCCACGTGCAAGGCAATGTCGGCGGCCCCGGCATGGCGGGAACACAGGTCGGCCACCACTTCGCGCGCCAGTTCGGTGACATCGGTGGGCTCGCGGTGCAGCGCCGCATGGCGGCCCGCCAGGCGCTCGCTTTCCAGCAGGTCGGTGATGAGGCCTGCCATTTCACCCAGGTCGCGCATCAGCGCCAGGCGCTGCGGTTGCACATCGGCCGTTTCGGGCAGCAGCTCGGTGTTCAGGCGGGCCCGCGTGAGCGGGCTGCGCAGCTCATGGCTCATCGCCAACAACAGTGCGCGCTTGGCCTCCAACATCTGGTGGATGTCATCCCCCATGGTGTTGATGGTCTCGGCCAGCTGGCCCAGCTCGTCCGGCCGGTGGGCATGCCGCACCGGTATGGGCTGGGCAAAGTTGCCGTTGCCAAAGCGCTGCGCGCCCTGGCGGATGTCGTCCAGCGGACGCAACAGATGCCGCACATATACGTAGGCCAGCGCCGTGAGCAGCAGCAGCACGGTCAGCGTGCCCCACGCAATGCGCGGGCGCTTGTCCCAGGACAGCGCGTTCAGGCCGAACTCGATATGGTGCCCATCTGCCGTCGTGCGGCGCAGCAGGCTGTGCCCGTTCTCGTCCCCGGTCCAGCGGTCTTCCTGGCGGACCTTGTCGCTCACCCAGTCGGGGTTCTGCTGGTCGGGGTGCGATGCCCAGTGGATCTGCGGCCCGTCGACGCGCAAGGTCAGTGGCAGACGATTGGCAATCGCCTGCGCACGCTCAATGCTCGGCGGGCTGCCAATCTCGGCGGCAAGGCGGTCCACATAGTCCATCAGCAGCGGCCGCGCAGCCTCGCGCCAGCCTACGGACACGGCCTTTTGCACCCCGCCCATGAACGTGACCGCCACAGTCACGGCCAGTGCCATGAACACCAGCACCAGCCGAATGCGCAGCGAATGCCCTACCGCGTGGCGCGCCCGGCGGTGCCAGGGGCAGTTCGGGTCTTGAATGGGAGAACAAATCTGCTTCATGGGGCAGCGCGGCGCAAAGCCAGGGAGTAGCCCACGTTGCGCAATGTCTTGATGCAGTCCAGCGGCTCCAGCTTTTTGCGCAACCGGCTCACTACGATGTCCACCGCGCGGGTGTACAG
>NZ_JBGFFF010000273.1:0-3277 GCF_056175785.1 Acidovorax sp. LjRoot204 | reverse complement strand
GCTTTCCACCGCTGGGTGGTGCACTGCATGGCGGCGGCGGGTCTCAAGGACCTGACGCCGCTCGACGTGGTGGTGCTGCACCATGTCACGCATCGCGCGCGCGACAAGCGACTGGCCGACATCTGCTTCATCATGAACGTGGAAGACACGCACCTGGTGAACTACTCGCTCAAAAAGCTGCAGACCCTGGGCGTGGTCGCCTCGCAGAAGAACGGCAAGGAAGTCACCTACGCCGCCACCGACACCGGCCGCGCCTATGTGCAGCGCTACCGCGAGATCCGCGAGAGCTGCCTCATCGATGCATTGAATGCCGATGACGCGCTCAACCGCGACATCGGCGAACTGGCCCGTTTGCTGCGTGTGCTCTCGGGCATGTATGACCAGGCAGCGCGCTCCGCAGCGTCGCTATGACAACCTGCCCCTGGTTTCTGGTTTTTTGAATGAAATGCAGCTGTAGCGCAGGTATTCAATGCGCTGGCAGCTATTGATTAGATAACATCATCATGTCCCAACAAGTTTCTCCTTTGTCCCGCTGGCAGTTCTGGATCGACCGGGGCGGCACCTTCACCGACGTGGTGGGAAAGCGCCCGGACGGCACCTTGGTCACGCACAAGCTGCTGTCCGAGAACCCCGAGCAGTACAAGGACGCGGCGGTGGCCGGCATCCGCCACCTGCTGGGCTTGCAGCTGGGCGAGCCGGTGACGCCCGCGCTGGTGGAGTGCGTGAAGATGGGCACTACCGTGGCCACCAACGCGCTGCTGGAGCGCAAGGGCGAGCCCACGCTGCTCATCACCACCAAGGGCTTCAAGGACGCGCTGCGCATTGCGTACCAGAACCGCCCCCGTTTGTTTGACCGCCACATCGTGCTGCCCGAGCTGCTGTACGAGCGCGTGGTCGAGGCGCAGGAGCGCATGGGCGCGCAGGGCGAAGTCATTGAGCCGCTGGACGAAGCGCATTTGAAGGAACGCCTGTGGGCCGCCTACGACGCGGGCCTGCACAGCGCGGCCATCGTGTTCATGCACGGCTACCGCTACACCGCCCATGAAGAAGCCGCCGCCCGCATTGCGCGCGAAATCGGCTTTACGCAGGTGAGCGCCTCGCACGCCACCAGCCCCATGATGAAGCTGGTGAGCCGGGGTGACACCACGGTGGTGGATGCGTACCTGTCGCCCATCCTGCGCCGCTATGTGGACCAGGTGGCGAGCGAAATGCCGGGCGTGAAGTTGTTCTTCATGCAGTCGTCGGGCGGCCTCACGGATGCGCAGGTGTTCCAGGGYAAGGACGCGATYCTSTCGGGCCCSGCRGGCGGCATCGTCGGCATGGCCCGCACCGCCGGTTTGGCAGGCCACGACAAGGTCATCGGCTTTGACATGGGGGGCACCAGCACCGACGTGAGCCATTACGCGGGCGAGTTCGAGCGCGAATTCGAGACCCAGGTGGCGGGCGTGCGCATGCGCGCCCCGATGATGAGTATCCACACCGTGGCGGCCGGTGGCGGCTCCATCCTCGGCTTTGATGGCGCACGCTTCCGCGTCGGCCCCGAAAGCGCGGGCGCCAACCCCGGCCCCGCCAGCTACCGCCGGGGCGGCCCGCTGGCCGTGACCGATGCGAACGTGATGGTGGGCAAGATCCAGCCCGCGCACTTCCCCAAGGTGTTTGGCCACGCTGCGAACGAGGCGCTGGATGGCGATGCGGTGGCACAGAAGTTTGAAGGCCTCGCCACACAGACCGGACGCAAGGCCGAGGATGTGGCCCACGGCTTCATTCAGATTGCCGTGCAGCAAATGGCCAATGCGATCAAGAAGATCAGCGTGGCGCGCGGCTACGACGTGACGCGCTACACGCTGCAGTGCTTTGGCGGCGCGGGCGGTCAGCACGCCTGTTTGGTGGCCGATGCGTTGGGCATGACGCGCGTGTTTGTGCACCCGCTGGCGGGCGTGCTCAGTGCTTACGGCATGGGCCTGGCGGACCAGAACGTGATCCGTGAACAGGCGGTGGAAACCAAGCTCGCGCCCGAAGCGCTCGCAGGCATCGAGGCCACGCTGGACCAACTCGCCACCACCGCGCGCACCGAGCTGGAGCGCCAGCAGGTGGGCGCGGGCACTGCCGTGGTGCACCGCCGCGTGCATGTGCGCTACGAGGGCAGCGACTCGGCACTCATCGTACCGTTTGGCTCGCTGACCGAAATCACCGCCGCGTTCGAGAACGCTTACCGCCAGCGTTTTGCATTCCTCATGCAGGGCAAGGGCCTGGTGGTGGAGGCTGTGTCGGTCGAGGCCGTGGTGCCCGGCGACGCGCCCGTGGAGCCACGCCACACGCTACAGCCCGCGCGCGAGGTGCCGCGCCGCAGCACCGTGCGCATGTACACCGGTGGCATCGATGGCGTGCCTGCATGGCACGACGCCGCCCTGGTGGTGCGCGAGGACCTGCGCCCCGGCGATGTGATCCCCGGCCCGGCCATCATTGCCGAGAAGAACGCCACCACCATCGTGGAGCCCGGCTGGGAAGCAGCACTGACCGATCTGGACCACCTGCTGCTCAACCGCCGTGTGGCCCGTGCCGTGCAGCACGCCGTGGGCACCACGGTGGACCCGGTGCTGCTCGAAGTGTTCAACAACCTGTTCATGAACATTGCCGAACAGATGGGGCTGCAGCTGCAGAACACGGCGTACTCGGTCAACATCAAGGAGCGGCTGGACTTCAGCTGCGCGCTGTTTGACACCGCAGGTAACCTGATCGCCAACGCGCCCCACATGCCCGTGCACCTGGGCAGCATGGGCGAGAGCATCAAGACCGTGATCCGCGAGAACGCGGGCCGCATGCAGCCCGGCGATGTGTTCGTGCTCAACGACCCGTACCACGGCGGCACGCACCTGCCGGACATCACGGTCATCACGCCGGTCTACATCGCCAACGAGGCCGAGCCCACGTTCTATGTGGGCAGCCGAGGCCACCACGCCGATGTGGGCGGCACCACGCCGGGCTCCATGCCGCCGTTCTCCACGCGCATTGAAGAAGAGGGCGTACAGATCAACAACGTGAAGCTGGTGGAACGCGGCACCTTGCGGGAACGCGAGATGATTGCGCTGCTGGAAAGCGGCGAATACCCCAGCCGCAACCCCCAGCAGAACATGGCCGACCTGCGCGCGCAGATCGCAGCGAATGAGAAAGGCCAGCAGGAGCTGCGCCGCATGGTGGGCGAGTTTGGCCTGGACGTCGTGCAGGCCTACATGCGCCATGTGCAGGACAACGCCGAAGAGTCCGTGCGCCGTGTGAT
>NZ_JBGFFF010000272.1:0-3359 GCF_056175785.1 Acidovorax sp. LjRoot204 | reverse complement strand
ATGCCAGTCTTAATGCGACGTGAGCTGCCGCGTCCTGCGGGTCGCTTGGCAAATCGCTACGGGCGCCATCTTCGTAAATAACGGTCGTGAAGCGACCATGTTTTGGCTTCAGATAGCGCTTTGTGTGTGGATTCGCATGTATTGGATACATGATGATCCTGTTTGCCAGGATGGTCGCTAGCAAGGGCCACTCCGATTCGGGTCTTGCTTGCCATATCTGCATGTCCCGGTCGATGGGTTGGAAYGTCTTCAAATACAGCTTCTGCGCGGGCTCGCCGTTCTCGGTTGCTTCTTGCAACTTGAACTGCGCCTCCATCACGTCATCGCCACTGAGAATCTGCTGCCCCTCGGCTATCGCTCCCACCTCGGTTTCCATAGTTGTGCCCCTCCATGAATCGCTACCCAATGGTAGGCCATGGACTTCATGGTGAAATCACTCGCACTATGATCGACTCTTCGCACCATCCAGCCCTGTGCGGCGGCCTGTTTGCACTGGTGGCAGCAGCTTTGTTCGGCATCAGTACGCCTTTGGTGCAAAAGTTGGGCGCTGGCTTGGGTGCCTTCACGACAGCAGCGCTGCTGTATGCCGGAGCAGCGCTGATCGGGGCCCTGTCGCTGCGGACTGCTGCGCACGAAGCGCGGGTGCAGAGGTCCGACATTCCGAGCCTTCTGGCGATGGCTGGCTTTGGCGCGGCGCTGGGGCCGGTGGCCCTGGCCTGGGGGCTGCAGCATACGAGCGGGGCCAGCGCATCGCTCATGCTCACGTTGGAGGCGTTGTTCACCGCGACGCTGGCATGGTGGCTGTACAGTGAAACCATGGACCGCCGCGTGTGGGCCGCCATGCTCTTGCTGCTCGCAGGAGGAATGGCGCTCGTTCTGGACCAGGGCCTACAGGGAGGAGTTCAGCTGATGGGGTTGCTTGCCGTGTTGCTGGCCACCGTCGCCTGGGGGGTGGACAACACCTTGTCCCGTGGACTGGCTGAGCGCGACCCCAGCCAGGTGGTGATGGCCAAGGCTACCTTGGGAGCCGCAGTGACGGCTGCATTGGCGGTTTCGACTGGGGAGCCTTGGCCTTCGTTATCCGCAGCACTAGGACTTCTCGCCGTGGGAGCCACTGGCTACGGCCTGAGTCTGCGCTTTTACCTTCTTGCCCAGCGGGCGTTTGGCGCGGCGCGCACAGGCTCGGTGTTTGCTTTCGCGCCCTTCATCGGTGCTGCCGTGGCCTTCGGTTTCGGGGACCGCTCTGCGGGATGGTTGATGCTGCTGGGCGGGGTATTGATGCTGGCGGGAGTGGTACTGCACTTGGCGGAAAGCCATGGTCACGAGCACACACACGAAGTGCTTGAGCATGAGCATGCCCACCGGCACGACGATGGGCACCATTCACATGTGCACTTTGTGATGCCAAAGGGCAGCCACAGTCACAAGCACACCCATGAACCTATGACCCACGCTCATCCCCATGCTCCTGACGTGCACCATCAACACGTTCACTGAACCCCAGGGATTTTTTGTCTGCTCCCCCGAGGTCACTTGACCGTCAGGTCGGCGACCAGGCGAGCCTTGTAAGCCCTTTCCCGAATAGCATCCTCGCCGTCAGTCGCCCATACAAACGTGCTCTTCCATGCCCAAACCGTTCCATCGATCCGAAGAAATCGTAGGTCACCAGCTTTGCCATCCACGGTTGCGACTTGACGCTCTCCTTCGAAATCCAAGGTGAACGTATGCGTTCCTGGCTTCAACTTGAAGCGCACCATCGTGTTGGGGAGAGTCTCGGCGGCGATTTCGTTATCCGCGCTGATCTTCACAAACCGCCCGCCATCTCCCCAGTTGCGCCGTACGACGTAGACGGTGAGCGCATTCGGATCGGGAGTAAAGCGCTTCGCCTGAGCGTCGGCATTCAGGCTGGGGGCGGGCACCCGAGTGCATGCGATTACTCGGCCCTTCCTGGCTTTGTAACAGTATGGCGCTTCTGCGGAAGGATCGGCCCCAGTAGGGGTGGCACAACCCGCCAGCAAGCTAGCAACCAGCGCAGAAGTCAGGATCACGCAGAGGCGGCGGGTGCCTGAATGTGGAGGAATTTTTGTCATGGATCTGATTCTTTGCTGTGGAGGTTGTTGATCAGCGACTGCAGGTTTGTCAGCGACTCCGGCACTTTTACCCACGGTCTGCCTCCTTGGATTGCATCTGGCGGTGCCGCGATTTCGGTGTATTTCGGTATTTCAAACGCATTGCCTGTCGATCCCTCAGTCTCTTGGCCAAGCGTCGGCTGTACTTGACTCTCACCGCCATTGGCGGGTGGCGTTTGAGCCAGATACGCCGCAGCCTCCAAAACACAAACACGGAGGTCAACAAGCCGATCCAAATCCAGAACAGTTTGGCAAAAGGCGCGACCTGTGCCGCCTGCATTGACATGGATCGCTCCTTTTTGCATCCAGCAAAGGCATATTGCCGATGGGCTGACCGAACTCGCAACTATGTAGTCAGTTTCTTTGACGTGAACGGACTGCTGAAAGTGGATCAACACTGGGGCGTCGCGAGGGCGATCCCCCCAGCCAGGCTTCGTATTACTTCAGCGTGAAACGAACAGAGGCAACCGACTTGCCGGCCTTCGAGACAGCGACGACGGCTTTGGTACCGGCGGGGACTTTGAAGCTGCCCGCGGCTTCCAGCTTGCCGTCACCGGCTTGGAGCTGGACATCCTGTTTCTCGCTGCCTGCCAGCAGCGTGACCTTGGCGGTCATTCCCGCCACGGCAACTGGCTTTCCATGGTCGCGCATATAGAGCTGCAGCTTGTCGGCGCTGGCGACGAGTTCGTACTCGACCTCCTTGGCTTCGGCGACAGCACCACCGTGCATCGGTTTGATGTCGTGACCATGGTTGTCAGCAGCGAACGCCGTGCCGCAGGCCGACACCGCCACTGCGAGAATGAGTTGGGAGAGTTTCATGACAGTTCCTTTGGGGGTGGAGAAAAGGGACGGCCCCACGATCAGCGAGCGGGACCGTTTCAACTACGCGGACGCGGACACGTCTGGGGGATGCGAGGGCTCAGCGGACACGTCCTCATCTTCCTCATCGGGCCGGTGGGCCAGACGGTAAAGAATCGGCAGCACGAGAAGCGTGAGCAGCGTGGACGAGAGAATTCCGCCGATCACCACGGTGGCCAGGGGACGCTGGACTTCAGCGCCGGTGCCTGTCGCAATGGCCATTGGAATGAAGCCCAGCGAGGCCACCAGGGCAGTCATCAGAACCGGCCGTAGCCGGGTGAGCGCGCCGTCACGGATTGCTTCGTCAAGACCAACACCGCCTTCCCTCAAGCTGCGGATGTACGAAATCATCACCAGACCATTGAGCACGGC
>NZ_JBGFFF010000271.1:0-3408 GCF_056175785.1 Acidovorax sp. LjRoot204 | reverse complement strand
CACGTCCTCGGACATCTTGGCCAAGGCCCAGGCCAACAAGGACAAGCCGCAGATGCACGTGATGTTTCTGGACGACGGCATCATGGTGCGCGCCATGGGCATGGGCCTGTGCGAAAAGCAAAAGCCCAACCCGCACCTGAACGACATCTACCCCGCCGCGCGCTTCAAGGACGACCTGGCCAGCGGCGTGAGCCTGGGCATGACC
The DNA here is from genome assembly GCF_056175785.1 of Acidovorax sp. LjRoot204. Taxonomy (NCBI): domain Bacteria; kingdom Pseudomonadati; phylum Pseudomonadota; class Betaproteobacteria; order Burkholderiales; family Comamonadaceae; genus Acidovorax; species Acidovorax sp. LjRoot204. Next base: position 3,203 of record NZ_JBGFFF010000271.1, on the reverse strand, counting down.
GGCATCGCCTACAACACCAAGATGTTTGCCGAAAAGGGCTGGGCCGCGCCTACGTCGTGGATGGACTTTGCCGACCCCAAGTACAAGGGCAAGGTGGTGTTCCAGTCCATGCCGTCGTCGTCGTTCGGGCTGCACGGCTTTTTGATGTTCAACCGCATCCAGGGCGGCAACGACAAGAACGTGGAGCCAGGCTTCAACAACTGGGCCAAGACCATCGGCCCCAACGTGCTGGAGTACATCCCSAGCTCGGCCAAGMTKTCGGAGATGGTGCAGACSGGCGARGCSGCGATCTTCCCGCTCACGCCCACSRGCGTGGCSGCTTTGAAGGCCAAGGGCATTCCGGTGGAATACGCACAGCCCAAGGAGGGCTCGGTAGTGCTGATGRCSGGCCARTGCGTGATCGCSAASAACAGCGAACCCGAACTGGCGCAAAAGCTGGCCGAGTTTCTGCTGAGCCCGCTGGCACAGGCCAACGTGCTGCAGTTTGGCGCGCAGATTCCCACCAACCCCAAGGCGCCTGCCGTGGGTGAAGGTGCCGCCCAGGTCGCGCAGATCAGCCAGTGGATGAAAAACGCCGTGACGCTGGACTGGGACAGCGTGAACGCCAACCGCCCTGCGTGGAACGCGCGCTGGAACAAGACCATCGAGCGCTGAGAGGATATGGAGCGCGTGTGAACAGGCTACACCCGCTCACACTGGCGGGCCGTTTGTGACAAATGTCACCGGCCCCGCCATACCCTTCGGTGGTGGGGTGCCACAAACCGCTTCTTCGACTTCAGAATCCGGCGCCTGGGCATGCTGATTCGTTCAGCCCGTCCGCCACCATTCGAAGAAGAGGGATACCACCATGAAACGCTRGATCAAATGGACCGCAGGCAGCGCGCTGCTGCTGGGCGTGATCGTTGTCGCCACTGCCGCCAGCGGCCTGTACCTGGCCGAGCAAAAACGCAACCGCTACATCGACATCAAACCCCGCCCCGTGGCCTATACCACCGATGCGCAGACCATCGAACGTGGGCGCTATCTGTATGCATCGCGTGGCTGCACCGACTGCCATGGCGCACAAGGCACGGGCCGTGAGTTCGTCAACGATGGCAAGGGCACGCGCATCGTAGGACCCAACATCACGCCGGCTGGCGTGGTGGCGCGCTACCAGCCCGAGGACTGGAACAGCGTGATCCGCCATGGCGTCAAGCCCAACGGCCGCCCGGTGCTGGTCATGCCCAGCGAGGACTACAACCGCTTCACCAACGAAGACCTGAACGCCCTGGTGTCGTATGTGCGCCAGTTCCCCCCCAAGGAGGGCACGCAGGCCGTGGTCGATCTGCCGCACCCTGCCTGGGTGCTGTATGGGCTGGGTGCGATTCCCGACGCGGCCTCGCGCATTGACCACCAGCTGGCCCCCTCGCGGCCGACGGCTGCCGGAGTGACGCTGGCCAACGGCCAGTACGTGGCCAACATGTGCATCGGCTGCCATGGTGCCGACCTGTCGGGCGGCAAGATCCCCGGCGGCCCGCCTGACTGGCCTGCGGCAGCAGACATCCGCCCTGGCACACACAGTGCCGACAGCGCCCTGGCACGCTACCCCAACGCCGCAAGCTTTGTGGCCATGCTGCGCACGGGTAAGCGGCCTGACGGCACACCGATCCAGGTGATGCCCTTCGAGTCGCTCGGGCAACTCAGCGACGTGGATGCGCAAGCGCTGTACCTGTACCTGAACGCACCCTCTGGCAGCGTGAAGCAGGACGTGGGCAGCGCAACGGCCGGCAGCCAAAAGAGCAGCGCCAACACCGTGCCCTCCGGGCCGGGCGGGCTCAAGCTGCCAGGTTGACCTGAGAGCCTGTGGACGACCCCGCAGGGGGACGCCCGCAGACACTCAGACGAAAGAGCGGGCGACGGACCACGCCCCCAAAAATCGCTGCCCTGCTGACCCGCCCCCTTTGGACCACCCGCTGTGATGGCGGGTCAGCTGCCCGGGTGCTGATGTGCCTGGGGAGGCGAGACGGGCGCCTGGCTGTACGACCCCATGGGCCCACCGGGGCTGTTGGTAGGGCCGGCGGGCGCAGCCGGTGGTGCGCGGCGCACCCGTGGCACCACGCTGAGCTGCACGGTATCCAGCACCGGGCCGGGCACCACATTCAGCGCCTTGCGCGGCAGGTCCACCAGTTGCTCGGCGTGCCACACGCGCACCTGTGCGGCGCCATCCGGCACGCTGGCAAATCGGGCAATGCCATCGTTGTCGGTCTTGAGTGTCCAGGCCGAATCGGTCACAAACACGTGGCCGCGCATGGAACCGTGCAGGTGGCAACCCAGCAGCACCACGCCAGGGGTGTCGAGTTTGACGTCCGCAAAGTTGGCGGGCTTGCCGTCGGCCTTGCCGGCCAGGCGCAGCTCAAAATTGGAACTAGGCGCAGCAGGGGCCGCTGCAGCGGCCACGCCTGTAGGGTTGCCGCGCACATGGTGATCCCACCGGTCCTGGTTGGTGAAACGCACGGTGGTGCCGGGCATCACCACGGTGACGGCAGGCACAAAACGCATGCGCTCCTGCTCAATGGTGGGGCTGGGCTGCAGCAGGTTGGGAGCCGCGCCCGCAGTGGCACCGGGGTACACCACCACCACGGCGTCGGGCACTGGCTTGCCCTCGCGGTCCAGCACCTGAATTTGAACATTTCCGGCCCAAGCGCTAGTGAATATTGCGCTAGCAGCTATTAAAAATATAGCGTTTTTCATGGTCTTACCGCTTGGTGATCACATCACGGTGCATGGGCGCCAACAAGGCCAGCAGGCGGTTTTGTTGAGCGAACGGTATGCCCTGGGCATCCATGGCGCTTTGCAGCACCTCCACCAGGGCGTTGAAGTGGCCCTTATTGATGTCCATGTCGGCATGGGCCGATTTCATGTCAGCGCCTTCATATTTGCAAGGGCCCCCGCTCAACTGGCAAAACTGGTCGGTCAGGCTCTCCTTGAGGGCGGCTGGTTTGGTGTCCTTGAAGTGGCTGCCGATGCGTGGGTCCTTGACCACACGGTTCACAAAATCGTCCACCAGGCGGGTGATGCCAGGCTTTTCGCCCAGGGCCTGGTACAGGCCGGCAGGGGCTACAGGGGCTGCAGTGTTCGCCACCGGCGCCGCAGCGGTCTGCGCAAAAGCCGGGGCAGCCAGCAAGCCGCTCAGGGCGATGGCCATGGCGATGAGGGTTTTTGAG
>NZ_JBGFFF010000270.1:0-3442 GCF_056175785.1 Acidovorax sp. LjRoot204 | reverse complement strand
TGATGCGAGCTGGGGCATGGTGGTGGTCGCTGGCCTGCTGGTGGGTGTCGGTACCCGCTACGGATCGGGCTGCACCAGCGGCCACGGGGTGTGCGGACTCTCGCGCATGTCGCCCCGGTCCCTGGTGGCCACCCTGGCCTTCATGGGGGCCGGGTTTGTCACCGTCTTTCTGATTCGGCACGCGCTGGGCTGACCCGGCCTACATCGGAGCATTGATCGCTATGAAAAATCGCATTACAGAGTTCCTGGTGGGTCTGATCTTCGGACTGGGCCTGATCGTCTCGGGCATGACCGATCCCGGCAAAGTGCTGGGCTTCCTGGACTTGGCTGGCTTGTGGGACCCATCGCTGGCATTCGTGATGGGCGGTGCGATTGCGGTGGGCGTCTTTGCGTTCGCTGCGGCCAAGAAACGCACCACCAGTTTCCTGGGAGGCGCGATGCATCTGCCCACGTCGCGCGACATCGATCGCCGCCTGGTGGTCGGGAGCCTCATCTTTGGTGCGGGCTGGGGCATTGCAGGCTTTTGCCCGGGGCCCGCCATCGTTTCGGCGGGCGCGGGCCAGCCCAAAGCCATCGTGTTTGTGATGGCGATGCTGGCGGGCATGTGGCTGTTTGAGCTGGCCGAACGCATGTCTCACCGCGCCCCACCCGCCCAGACGGGAGCCCGCTGACATGCCGCTGCAGATCATTGCCCTGACCCCCGACTTCGCAGTGTCGCCCCAGCTGGCCACCACGGACTTTGCCTTTTTGGCCCAGCAGGGCTTCAAGACCATCATCAACAACCGGCCGGACGGGGAGGGCGGTGGCGCACAGCCCACCTGCCCTGAAATGGAGCGCGCTGCCACAGTGGCTGGGCTGCACTATGTGTACCTGCCCGTGGTCAGTGGCTCGATCACGCCGGAACAGGTGCAGGCCATGCACAAGGTCCTGATCGCGGCCCCCAAGCCCACGTTGGCGTTTTGCCGTTCGGGTGCCAGGTCTGCCCAGTTGTTTGGACTGACGCAGACCCTGGATGCCGAGGCGTCCTGATCACCGGGAACCCTCATGAACTTCATTCCCGGCTGGGTCCGCAGCTACCAGAAGTCCTGGCTCTCCGGCGACATGGTTGCCGGTGTGATCGTGACGGTGATGCTCATCCCGCAGAGCCTGGCCTACGCGCTGCTGGCTGGCTTGCCTCCCGAGGTGGGCTTGTACGCCAGCATCCTGCCGATCGTTGCGTATGCCATGCTGGGGTCCAGCGTGACGCTGGCTGTGGGCCCGGTGGCAGTGGCTTCGCTCATGACGGCGAGCGCCCTGCAGCCCCTGGCTGCCGCTGGYTCGCCCGACTACGTGGCGCTGRCCATGTTGCTGTCGCTGCTCTCCGGGGGCATGTTGCTGCTGTTTGGGGTGTTGCGGCTGGGTTTTCTGGCCCACTTCCTGAGCCATCCGGTCATCAGCGGGTTTATCTCTGGCTCGGCAGTGCTCATCGCTGTGGGGCAGGTCAAGCACCTGCTGGGCGTAAAGGCGAGCGGTACCGATGTCTTTGACACCGTGGTGCAGTTAGCACACGCAGCTCCCTCAACCAATCTGGTCACGCTGAGCATTGGTGCAAGCAGCGTGCTGTTTTTGCTGCTGGCGCGCAAATCCCTCTCCCCATGGCTGGTCCGTCTGGGTGCGAGTCCGCGGCTGGCAGACGTCGCATCCAAACTGGCGCCGATGCTGGCGGTGATGGTGTCCACCGCACTCGTTGCCGCCATGCGCTGGGATCAGACAGCGGGCGTCAGCATCGTAGGCACAGTGCCCCAAGGCCTGCCGCAGCTGGGGCTGCCGGCGGTTTCGATGGCGTCTGTGGGCTCGCTGTGGTTGCCTGCGCTGCTGATCTCGCTGGTGGGCTTTGTGGAAAGCGTGTCGGTGGCGCAATCGCTTGCGCTCAAGCGTCAGCAACGCATTCAGCCCAACCGGGAACTGCTGGGCCTGGGGGCGGCCAACGTTGCCAGCGCGCTGTCGGGTGGTTTCCCCGTCACGGGCGGCTTTGCGCGCTCGGTCGTCAATTTTGCCGCCGGAGCCAACACGCCCCTGGCAGGTGTCATTTCTGCCGTGCTGATGGGTGTGGTGATTGCCGCGCTGACCGGGCTGTTTCACTATCTGCCCCATGCCGTGCTGGCGGCCACCATCATCGTGGCGGTGGTGTCCCTGATTGACTTAGAGACACTGCGCGAGGCCTGGCATTACGACAAGGCGGATGCCATGGCCCTGCTGGCCACCGCAGGGGGAGTGATCGCTTTGGGCGTGGAAGTCGGCATCCTGATGGGGGTGGCGTTGTCGCTGGGCACTTTGGTGTGGCGCAGCAGCCATCCGCACATTGCGGTCGTGGGGCGCGTGCCAGGCACGGAGCATTTCCGCAACGTCGCCCGCCATGCAGTCACTATCGAACCCGGCCTGATTGCCGTGCGGGTCGACGAAAGCCTGTATTTCGCCAATTCGGACGCGTTACTCGATAAGGTGGAGTCTCTGGTGGCGGCACAGCCTGACACGCACTATGTGCTGTTGGTGTGCTCGGCCATCAACCAGATCGACACCACAGCCTTGGGTGTGCTCACCGACCTAGAGCGCAGCTTGGCCCAGCGCGGCATGGCATTGCTGCTGGCGGAGGTCAAAGGGCCTGTGCTGGACCGCCTGCAGACCACGCCGCTGGGGCTGCGTTTGGAGGGCAGGGTGTTTCTGAGTACCCATGCAGCGTTCCAATTTGCAAACCGCGAGGCGACTGTCTCGCCCAACCCATCGCCATCGCTGACTCGATAGCGTGCAGTGGGTGGACGGCGACTGACGGCACGGGTGCATTGAGCCCCATCCACGGCCCTTTTGCGTTTGGACTTTGCCTGTGTTCGCCATCGAACAGACCGTGCCCCGCCTGCTGCTTACATTCCGTCTCACATCCCTGCAGGGTGTGACGTAACGGGGTCGCAAGACGCCGCCACTCCACGTCTTGTGCGCAGGGTCCAGCAGTGGTCGGAACAAAAGGCGTTCTATGCACGTGAATCGAGAGAGCCGACAGCTTGGTCATGCCGAGCGCAGCGCTGCACCCCATATTCACCCGGCGCGGTGGCTGCGGTGTGTGACGGCATTTGCCACCACGTTGGGCAGCGCCAGTACGTGGGCGGCCCCGATGGCGCAGCCTCTTGAATCCATCGAAGCGCTCAGTCAGCGGTGGGTGCCTGGCCCTCTGGCATATGCGGTGCTGTCCACCATGGCGGCGCTGCTGGCCATGATCATCGTGGTGATGATGGTGTATGCCACCCGGCATGGAGTGCTCACACTGAACCGGCTGCTAGGGCACCAGCGCCATCCGTACCTGGACATCGATCAGGCGGACTGGCCGCTGATCACGGTGTTCATCGCTGCCCACAACGAAGAACAGGTGATCGCCGGATGCTTGCAGGCCCTGCTGGACACCAATTACCCC
>NZ_JBGFFF010000269.1:0-3483 GCF_056175785.1 Acidovorax sp. LjRoot204 | reverse complement strand
CTGCAGGGTCGCCCGTGCGCGCGCGCAGGCGGTCGCCTCGTCGTCGAACCGGACCGCGCGGTCTTCGGTGACCGGCGTTCCATCCAGCGCGCGGGACAGCGCGATGGCACGGTTCCAGTCGAGCCATTGGCCCAGCCTCTCCGACAGGGAGGGCGCAGGCGAGGTCGGGTCGAGATCGCCCAGCCGGGCGAGTCGTCGGACGAAGGCGGGGGCCGAAACGGCCCTCCGTTGCTGCGGTGAAGCCACGAAGACACTCAAAAAAGACGACGATTTTACAGGATGCGCCAAGCCCGCTGGCCGGTAAGGCGCCCAATCTGAGGCGAGGCCTGCCATGGACAAAGAAAAAGCCGGAACCTTGCGGTTCCGGCTTCTCTTCAAATGGTGGGGTGGGCCCTACCGAAAACCGTGCGCAAGCTCCTGATTTGCGAAAATTTTTCTCCATCAATGCGACGCTCGTACCCCCAATCGTACCCCCAGAGCCCAGCTTGTGTGATCAGGTGCACCTAAATCTCCCACCTCTTGCGGGGAGGGCATTCACGGGTCAGAGACCAGCAAGTTGGGCTCCTCGCAGATTGCGTCTCCCACGACTTGACGGATCTCCAGCTTCTTCTTCACTCCATTGCGCTGAGTGTAGAAGACATCAATCTCGACATTCTGCCCGTCGATCTTCCCGGCACGCGAAGGTGTGAACAAAAAGTCCACTCCCGCGCCCCAGCCTTGAATGACTGGAAGGTCATCTCTTGTGTCGTTAGAAACGATCTTTGTAACCACGACGTTGGAACCGGAGTTCAGAATTTTGAACTGCGAAGTGGCAGGCGCCTTGGCCTGGAACGGATTGAATAGGTTCACCGAAAACAGCGCCGCATACTGTGCTTCCGCTTCCATAGCCTCCCTGCTCGCCTTGCTGACCTGAAATTCGTGCTGACTGAGAGCAAGCTCATTCATCCTGGCTTGTTCTGCGACTGAGCGCTGAAGTTCTTTAACCTGCAATTCTAGTGCCTGAGTGTTTTGTCGGAGCTCCACTCCCTGTTGGAAGTAACCGACGACAACCCACGCCAAAGCAAGTGGCCCAAAGGCTCCTGCTAAGAAGTCGCCAAACTCATTGGGCTTCATGCCGAGGACATCGTCCAATTCATACATCGTATAGGCAGTCATGATCGCGATATAGGCGATCGAAATGCCGACACCAAACTTCGTAATCCGTTTGTCGCTCATCGATGAGTCCTAAGTTTCGCCAAGTCCAAGATTAAACAACGTAAATCCGGCTTTGCCGGCCCCTGAGTGCTTCAGGAATTGTCCCAAGACTTTAATCTCGCAGACGGCCATCGTCTTCAAGGTACTTCAGGTGCCAGCCCTTAGTCCGCCGGCCGCGGCGCCGTGCGCTCTCTCTCGCTTCCGCGGCGCGCCGCTCTTCCTCGCTCCTAGTGTCCTTCCGGAACAGGTGATCCCAGCCGGGGCCCAGCTTCTTGAATTCGTCTTTCTCATCCATGGGGCCAGCATTGCGCTGGCCCGTCGCCGGTACTGAGACGCTAGACGGTCGGCGCCGTCGTCTTGTACGGATGTCCGCCAGGCAGCAAGCTCGTGAGCCCCCACCGGTGCGCCAGATAGCCCTCGAGCTTCTGCCGATCGGACGTGCCGAGCGCGGTATTGCACAAGATGATCTCGCCAATTCGACCGAGGTGCGGGTTCAGATTCGCGCCGGTCGCGCCGATGTTCCATGCCTGGCTGTTCGTCGCGGAGGTGTTGCCGGAGGTCTGGAAGGACGTGCTGGAGCCTGCGGCCGATCCGTTGACCCATGCGAAACCATCTGAGTTTGCGTAGTCCAGGACAGTTCCCGCGATACCGTAACCGGTGCCGTAGTTGATCGAGTCGGTGAGAGTTTGCAAGCTATCCGAGTCAAGGCGCCGCCCACCACCGTAAATTGTATTGAGACCGATGCTCCCCCTGGAGAGCAGGGCGCGCCCACTCGCATCGCTGGTGCCGCTGGTGAGGTTCGCGATCGTTCCGACAATGCTTGAGTTGTGGCTGACTATGCCCGCACTCATTGCAAAGATCGAAATGCCTGCCTTCGCATTTCCTGACGCGAGCACGTGCGCGTTCGTTGAACGGAAGTACGCCTGGCGTGCAGTCGTGTCGTACCCCCACACCGGAAGTCCGTTCTGCTCGGCTGCGTAGACCTGGCCGCGGTTGGCAGTGTTTCCCGCGTATTTCGCCGCGTGGTTCCCATTGCCGCTCTTGTCGTAGAGCGTGTCCATCAGGCCGCTGGACAGCGTGTTCAATGGCTCATCAGCTGCATACCAGGCCACCAGCGAAGAAAGGTTTGTTGGGGTCCATGGGGTGCTGTTCTGGGCGGCTGCCATCAGCAGCGCAACGTGTCCTCTGATTCCAGACATCAGTGATTCCTCAAATTGTGCCAAGGTTCCGCACGGTCACCTCACCCTTCGTGACCCTCGCCACCACCAGCCGGCCACCGATCGGATCTGCCGGACACTTTGCCTTCCATYCCGCCGTCTGCGCGCTGGCGATGCAGCGCTGGAGTTCGAATTGGTCCGGACCTTGGCTTGCCGGCGCCTTCCCGAGCGGAGGGCTCAGCACGCCATTGTCTCGGCGCTGCGCCGCGAAGTTTGCCTGGCCAGCTTGCCGGGTGAAGTGCATGCAGAGCACTCGTGCCGCCTGCTCGGAGTAACCCACGAGCGCGAGCTCTGCGTCCAAACGGTCGACCTTGATACCGGCGGCCTTGGCCTGTCTCAGGGCTTCGGCGTGGCAGGTTTCCAGGACACTCGGCATGATGCTGGGCATATCGTCGAAGTTCATACCGCCGGTGCGTCGCACAAGTTCACTCATCGTCCAGCGGGCAAGCGTCTGCTCTCCTCTGCACGCAATGATCGTCGCCGCGGCCGGAATCAGAAGCAGTTTGTTCGTGTCGCTGAACTTGCCGCCGCCTTCAATGGTGGTTACCTGACTGTCGACGCCGACGAAGGCGGTTTGTGGGTCCTGGAACAGCACGTTGAGGATGCTCATTGGGGGATGCCTTCTGCGGTGATGCCTGAGTCTGCCGCCACGAGCGGTCCCAGCACCACCTCCGGATCCACGTAGCCGCCAACTGCTGGGCCGATCGCATAGCCAAGTTGGGCGCCCTGCGGGCTCAGGGTGATGTAGTAGCCAATCGCTGCGCCAATGAATCCACCGATCTGACTGCCGTCGCTCATGATGACTCCTCGTGAGTTGCCTTATTTTCAGGGCTCCGGACCGCCTGAAAGAGCCTCGGAGCGAAAATCGGATTTCTGCCCATTTATTCGATTCGGGCGGGAAATATCGGCCTTTTCAAATCGCGCCCCGCAGCCAGAAACCAGGGGTTTTTAAACAGAATCCGCGATTCCGTTTGATTTTTTCTGACGGGAAAAAAAGTTGCGCGTGGCTTGGGCGGCCGGTGTCCGGGGGTGGGCCTTTTCGACTTCTGACCCACCCCCTCCTGTGATTGCC
>NZ_JBGFFF010000268.1:0-3495 GCF_056175785.1 Acidovorax sp. LjRoot204 | reverse complement strand
GGGAAGGTGTTTGAGGCTATCGAAAAATTCTCGGTAGTGAAAACGCTCCAAGCCATCGAGTCCGCAAATGTGGTGCTGTTATTGCTCGATGCCACCCAGGGGGTAACGGACCAGGATGCCCATATCGCGGGCTATATTCTGGAGAGTGGCCGCGCTGTGGTTCTGGCGGTGAACAAGTGGGATGCCGTGGATGACTACCAACGGCAGCTCTTGGAGCGCTCCATTGAGACGCGGCTAGCGTTTCTGAAGTTTGCTTCGTTGCACTTCATTTCTGCGAAGAAGCGTCAGGGGCTTGGCCCTCTATGGACATCTATTGCCCAGGCCCACCGGGCGGCCACCTGCAAGATGTCCACGCCAGTGCTCACCCGACTGCTGCTGGAGGCAGTTCAGTTCCAAAGCCCCAAGAGGGCGGGGATGTTCCGCCCCAAAATGCGGTATGCGCACCAAGGCGGCATGAATCCGCCCGTGATCGTGATCCATGGTAACTCGCTGGAGCACGTGACTGATGCTTACAAGCGATTCTTGGAAGGGCGCTTCCGCAAGGAGTTTGATCTTGTGGGAACCCCTTTGCGCATTGAGATGAAAACCTCGCACAATCCTTTTGCGGACAAAGACGAGGCTTGACGACAAAGGCTCCTCAGTCGAGGGGCCATGTGTGTTTAAGCCAGAGCGTGCGTCTGGCTGTGGTAAGGTGCTGGTTTACAACAACACTTGAACACGGAGAATATCGTGAGCAATAAAGGSCARCTTYTRCAAGACCCSTTYCTKAACRCMYTGCGTCGSGAGCATGTKCCRGTKTCCATYTATTTGGTSAAYGGKATCAAGCTGCAGGGSCARATCGAGTCTTTCGACCAGTATGTSGTGYTGCTKCGCAAYACGGTGACGCAAATGGTTTACAAACACGCGATTTCTACGATCGTTCCAGGTCGGGCGGTCAATTTCTCCACCTCAGAAACCCCTGATGCTGACAACAGCAACTCTTGAGTTGTTGTCTGGTAACGGGGCTCGCTTTCTGAGCGAGGTAGAGCAGGGAGAGGGTGGTTGGCTTTGAGTTCGGCTTCCGCATCCTCGTCCGCTATGACGCCGGTGTTGCTGGTGGGTGTTGATTTTGGTCTCCCCCACTTCGATGCTGAGTTGGAAGAGTTGGGACTGCTCGCCCAGACGGCGGGTTTACGGCCTGTTGCTCGCATTACGTGCAAGCGGAAAGCGCCGGACGCGGCACTCTTTATTGGCTCTGGCAAAGCGGATGAAATTCGCACCTTGGCCCAGATGCATGGGGCATTGGAGGTGCTGTTTGACCAATCACTCAGCCCCGCGCAGCAGCGTAATCTGGAACGTCATATCGAGCTTCCAGTTAATGACCGTACGCTGCTGATTCTGGAGATCTTTGCGCAACGTGCGCGAAGCCACGAAGGCAAGCTTCAGGTTGAGCTCGCCAAGCTGCAGTATGTGAGTACACGGCTGGTGCGGCGATGGTCTCACCTGGAGCGCCAAACTGGCGGTATCGGTGCCCGGGGCGGTCCGGGTGAAAAGCAGATCGAGCTGGATCGACGGATGATTGGTGACGCTATCAAGCGCACCAGAGAGCGCTTGATCAAGGTCAAGCGTCAGCGCTCCACGCAGCGGCGCCAGCGCGAGAGGCGCGATACCTTCAATATTTCGCTTGTTGGATACACCAACGCGGGTAAGTCCACGCTTTTTAATGCTTTGGTGAAAGCGCGAGCGTATGCAGCGGATCAACTTTTTGCCACGCTAGACACTACAACACGCCAGTTGTATCTGGCAGATGCGGCGCGATCTGTTTCTCTGTCCGATACGGTGGGCTTTATCCGGGATCTCCCGCACGGATTGGTGGATGCCTTTCAGGCTACGCTGCAAGAGGCTGTCGATGCAGATCTGCTGCTTCATGTGGTGGATGCTTCCAACCCGGATTTCCCGGAGCAGATGGCGCAGGTGGAGCGAGTGTTGCTGGAAATTGGTGCCTCGGATATCCCGCAGATACTGGTGTTCAACAAGCTTGACGCATTGCCCGAAGAGCGACGCCCCTCCCTGCTGGTAGACCAATACGAAGTGGGGGGGCAGTCGCTTTCCCGTCTGTTCGTAAGTGCTCGATCTGGAGAAGGTCTTGATGATCTGCGCCGCGCTTTGGCCGACAGGTTGCTGGCTACGCGTGAGGATATGACCCCAGCAGACGCCCTTGAATTGCCGGATGTGTTGCCCTGATTGGGCACAATGCATGATCGAATGACGCCATCAGAGAACCAGAGATTTTGCGCATGAATTTTCATATTCGCACCCTACGCTGGGCTTCATTGCCGGACCGTATTCGGGGCATGTTCAATCTGAACGATCCACGCTGGGGTCGCGGGGATGATAAGTCGGAGGACGGTAACGTGCGCCCTGAGGATCGACCTGCAGCGCCACCCGCAGGTCAGAGGGGTGGGGATCAGCGGCCAAGCAATGGCCAGCAGCCGCCTGATCTCGACGAGCTCTGGCGTGACCTTAATCGCAAGCTTGGCAGTCTGTTCGGGGGAAAGAGTGGTTCTGGCCGTGGCCCGGGAGGAGGGGCTGGCGGTGGCTTTCAACCTGATATGAAAAGCGCCGGTGTGGGTGTTGGCTTGATTGCTGGCATTGCGTTCGTGATCTGGATGGGCACAGGTTTTTTCATAGTACAAGAAGGTCAGCAAGCCGTCATTACGCAATTCGGCAAGTACAAAAGCACCGTGGGTGCAGGTTTTAACTGGCGCTTGCCTTACCCAATTGAGCGTCATGAGCTGGTTTTTGTGACACAAATTCGCTCCGCTGATGTGGGGAGGGACACGGTCATCAAAAGCACGGGCTTGAGAGAGTCCGCGATGCTGACCGAAGACGAAAACATCGTGGAGATCAAGTTTGCCGTTCAGTATCGCCTGAGCGATGCCAGGGCATGGCTTTTCGAAAGCAAGAATCCCTCAGATGCCGTGGTTCAAGCAGCTGAGACCGCCGTTCGCGAGGTGGTGGGCAAGATGCGCATGGACACGGCATTGGCTGAAGAGCGGGATCAGATTGCGCCTCGCGTTCGCGCGCTCATGCAGACCATATTGGACCGTTACAAAGTTGGCGTCGAAGTTGTTGGCATCAATTTGCAACAGGGCGGTGTGCGGCCGCCTGAGCAGGTGCAGTCCTCCTTTGATGATGTCCTCAAAGCTGGACAGGAGCGCGAGCGTGCCAAAAACGAGGCACAGGCTTACGCGAATGATGTGATTCCACGCGCTGTGGGCTCTGCCTCTCGTCTGAACGAGGAGGCTGCTGCGTACAAGGCGAGGATCGTTGCGCAGGCTCAAGGTGACTCGCAACGGTTTGCTTCTATTTTGGCGGAGTACCAGAAGGCTCCGCAGGTAACCCGTGATCGTATGTATCTGGACACGATGCAGCAGATTTATGGCAACGTGACCAAGGTGCTGGTGGAGTCGCGTCAAGGCTCCAATTTGCTGTACCTGCCGCTCGACAAAATTA
>NZ_JBGFFF010000267.1:0-3520 GCF_056175785.1 Acidovorax sp. LjRoot204 | reverse complement strand
AGTTGGTTCAGTGCGGGCAGGCGCTGGTCAAACGTGCCACCATGCGCGGGCAGGTCAAACACCATGAAGCGCATCTCGCGCCATGCGGCATCGTCCGGCTGCTGCTGGCGCACGGTGGACTGGGCGTGGCTGAACCGGCCGCGTCCTGCCCACAGCTCGCCGTCCATGGGAGTTTCAGGCCAGCCGGCGGTGAACCATGCCGGGGCCGCCACGGTCTCACCACCCCGCGTGCGCAGCGTGTGGCCGTCCCAAAAGCCGCGCACGCCATCGTATTTTTCGCTCACCCAGTAGTCCGCCAGCCGCATGCCGGGGCGGTACACATTGGCCAGCAACAGGGCGGGTGCGTCGGCGGCCCAGGCTTGGGGTATTGCAAGTGCCGCCAGGGGTGCAAGGCCCATACAGGCCAGCCAGTGTCTGCGGAGCATAGGCAGGGTGGTGCTATCAAAAAAATAGCTTCTAGCGCATGATTTATGTGCGCTAGAAGCCAATTACGTAGTGAGCGTGTAGCCCTGGCGAGGATTTACACCTGGTCGGCGCTCAGGCCCGCTGTCTGGCTGAAGCCGCCATCCACATAGGTGATCTCGGCGGTCATGCCCGAGGCCAGGTCCGACAGCAGGAAGGCCGCCACATTGCCCACGTCCTCAATCGTGACGTTGCGACGCAGGGGCGAGGCATCGGCCACGCGGCTGAGCAGCTTGCCAAAGTCCTTGATGCCGCTGGCAGCCAGCGTCTTGATGGGGCCTGCGCTGATGCCGTTGGCGCGGATGCTGCGGCCGTCTTCGGTGCGGCCCACGGCCTCTGCCAGGTAGCGCACGCTGGCTTCCAGGCTGGCTTTGGCCAGACCCATGGTGTTGTAGTTGGGGATGGAGCGCAGCGCGCCCAGGTAGCTCAGTGTCAACAGCGACGACTTGTCGTTCAGATAGGGCAGGGCCGCCTTGGCCATGGCCGGGAAGCTGTAGGCGCTGATGTCGTGCGCAATGCGGAAGCCTTCGCGGCTCAGGCCGTCCAGAAAGTTGCCCGCAATCGCTTCGCGCGGTGCAAAGCCGATGCTGTGCACAAAGCCGTCAAACTTCGGCCAGGTCTGCGACAGATCCGCGAACATGCGCGCGATCTGCTCGTCGCTGGCCACATCGCAGTCAAACACCAGCTGGGAATTGAACTCGGCCGCAAAGTCGGTGATGCGGTCCTTGAAGCGCTCGCCCACGTAGCTGAACGCCAGTTCGGCGCCTTGCTGGTGGCAGGCCTTGGCAATGCCGTAGGCGATGGAGCGGTTGGACAGCACGCCCGTGATGAGCAGCTTCTTGCCGGTCAGAAAACCCATGTGAAATCTCCTTGTGGAATAGCGGAATGCAGGCTTGGCGCCCGGTGCATGTGGATATGCGGCTTTGGCTGCAAGCCCCTGCGAACGTAGTGCAGAATTGTCGCATGCGGTTTTGGCTGGCTTTGTTGCTGATGGGGTGTGCTGTTCCAGCGTGGGCAGCGCATGCGTATGCCTTGTGGGGCGCGCCGCGCTATCCGGCGGGTTTTGCGCATTTCGACTACGTGAATCCCGACGCCCCCAAGGGCGGCGAGTTGCGGCTGGTCAGCAACCTGCGCGTCTCCACCTTCGACAAGTACAACCCGTTCACCATCAAGGGCAACGCACCCGCCTACCTGTCGTCGCTGATGTTCGACTCGCTGCTGGTGGGCTCCATGGACGAGACCGCGACCGGCTATGGTCTGCTGGCCGAGGACGTGGAAGTCGCCCCCGATGGGCTGTCTGCCACGTTCCGCCTACGGCCCGAGGCGCGGTTTCACAACGGCAAGCCCGTGCTGGCCCAGGACGTGAAGCACAGCTACGAAACGCTGGTGGGTCCCTTCACCTCGCCTGCGTACAAGACTTTGCTGATCGAGGTGGCGGGCGTGGATGTGATCAACGACCGCACCGTGCGCTACCGCTTCAAGCAACCCAACCGAGAGCTTCCCATCACCGTGGGCGGCTTGCCGGTGTTCAGTCGCGACTGGGGCGTGGAAAACGGCAAGGCCAAGCCCTTTGACCAGGTGGTGATGGACATCCCCATCGGCAGCGGCCCCTACAAGATCGGGCCCGTGCGGTTTGGCAAGGACATCACCTATGTGCGCGACCCGCAGTACTGGGCGCGCGACCTCAATGTGCGCAAGGGCACGGCCAACTTCGACCGCATCCTCGTCAAGATCTACAAGGACAACACGGCGCGGCTGGAGGCCCTGAAGGCGGGCGAGTTCGACCTCATGCGGTTCTTCAGCGCGGGCGACTGGGCCCGCCGCGTCACGGGCAAAAAATTCGACACCGGCGAGCTGGTCAAGGGCGAGTTCAAGCACAAGCTGCCGTCGGGCTTTCAGAGCTACGTGCTCAACACCCGCCGCCCGCTGCTGCAGGATGCGCGCGTGCGAGAGGCCCTGGGCCTGGCGATGGACTATGAGTGGATGAACCGCCAGATGTTCTACGGCGCCTACCAGCGCGTGAACGGCCTGTTTGGCAACACCGCGTGCGAAACCAGGGGCAGCCCGTCGCCCGAGGAGCTTGCGCTGATGGAGCCCTACCGCAAAGACATTCCCGCAACCGCCTTTGGCCCCATGACCGTGCCCCCGCGCACCGACGGCGATTCGTCATTGCGTACCAACCTGCGCCGCGCGCAGGCCCTGCTCAAACAGGCGGGCTGGGAGGTGCGCGATGGCGCCCTGCGCAACGCGAAGGGCGAGGCCATGGTGCTGGAATACATGGACAGCAACGAAGGTGGAGTGCGCACCATCACCCCCTGGATGCGCAACCTCGAAAAGATCGGTGTCACCTTGCGCTTCCGCTCCGTGGACTTTGCGCTGTACCAGCAGCGCCTGCAGAAGTTTGACTTCGACATCACCTCGATGGCCTTCCAGGGCACCCACAACCCAGGGCAGGAGTTTGCCGACATGTTCGGCAGCCAGGCGGCCGACGTGGAGGACTCCGGCAACTTTGCGGGCGTGAAGAACCCGGCGGTGGATGCCATGATCAAGGCCATGACCTCGGCCAAAACCGAAGCCCAGCTGCTGCCCGCCTGCCACGCGCTGGAGCGCATCATTGCGCACAGCCACTACCTCATTCCGCAATGGACAGCGGCCACGCACCGCATGGCCTACAACGCCTGGAGACTGGCCAAGCCCGCCACGGTGCCGCCGTACTCCAGCGGCGAGGGCTGGGTCATTGACACCTGGTGGGCACGCATACCGCCACAGACCGCGCCCGACAAAAAATAACCACCCGCCAGCCCACCCATGTTTGCCTACATCCTCAAACGCGTGTTGCTGATGCTCCCTACCTTGCTGGGCGTGCTGCTGCTGACCTTTGTGGTGATCCAGTTTGTGCCGGGCGGCCCTGTTGAGCAGTACATGGCCGAAGCCAAGGCTGGCGTTGGCGGGGGCGGTGGTGCCGAAGGCGGCGGCCTGAGCTACCGGGGCGCGCAGGGCGTGGACCCCAAGCGGCTGGAGCAGATCAAGGCCTTGTACGGCTTTGACAAGCCTGCAC
>NZ_JBGFFF010000266.1:0-3542 GCF_056175785.1 Acidovorax sp. LjRoot204 | reverse complement strand
GTCAAGCGCATTGCAGATGAATCTTCCGAAAAAAGACCTCACATCGAGTATTGTTGACGAACCAGTCAGGTGCTGCTCTCAGCCGTCCCCGGTGTTGGCCAGAAAACGCGCCGCCATCCACTCTCAGAATTACATTTTTGTCGGCCAGTATTGTCAGCACCACGCGCGTAACCCCTCACACCTCCATCTCCTGCCCTGCACTCAGCCATCGAATGTCATGCGGGTTGCGGCGGGGGGCGCCACTGTAGTCGAGCCGCCTGATCTCATTGATGATTAGCAAGGTCTCTGACGGCTTGGTGTGCGTTATGTAGATGGGGTAACGGTCAACTGCTGGAATGTGAGCCAGTTCTTGCGCCAAGGCCTCCGGAGAGAGATGCAAGCTACGGCGGGCTAGGTCACGTTCACGATTGCTGAAAGCCGTCTCGATCACCAAACAGGCCACAGTCAATGTGTTTACGCGATTCCAGAACGACGGATTGCGCTCAGTATCACCGCTGAATACCCACCACCCGGTATCGCCTTGCACCGCAAATCCCACGGCCGGTACGGTATGGTGGGCAGGTAGCACCTCGATCTGGACATCGGCGATGCTCAATACTTCGCCCGATACAAAGGCTTGATACTGCAGAAACGGGGATGCAGTAGACGGTATGGCGCTGAAATCTGGCCAGATAACGCTATTGAATACATGCGCCTGAAGCGCCCCAATGGTGGCAGCCAAAGCGTGAACCTGCACCGGGCGACTGCGCAGCGATGACACGGCGTCGAGCATCAGGGGCAGTGCGGCGATGTGATCAAGGTGGGAATGGGTCAGCAGCACATGGTCAATCTTGGCCATCTCTTCCAGCGTGAGGTCGCCCACACCAGTTCCCGCATCGAGCAAGATGCTGTCACCGATCAAGAACGATGTCGTGCGACAGTCCTTGGCGATAGCGCCGGAGCACCCCAGCACGCGAACCTTCATGTCAAGCCTTCTACTTGGTGTCGAAATTGGTGGCGCTATCCCAATCCGGGTTGAAAGGCAAATTACGCAGGCCTTCGACCCGTGCCGCGTACAACTCGTACAGGATGCTGTGGGGTCTAAGACCTCGCAACTGCCCCATCAGTTTGTCGCATTGTGCCCATTCTTGTGCTGCGTAGGCACGCAGAAAACCCTCCCACACAGCCAGTTCTTCACCGAGATCGGTGGGTAGTTGCCCTCGGGGGGCGAGGGGCTGGTAAATCGGCACGGCCTGCGCCTTGCCCTTGACGCGCACGCGATCCATGGCTTGCCATACGAACTGAGGGGCGAGCTGCATGGCAGATTCGCTCACCACGATCGAAGTACCGTAGTGCTTGGACAGCCCCTCCAGGCGAGAGCCAAGGTTGACCGCATCGCCGATGACCGTATAGCTGCGCCGGATGTCAGAGCCCATGTCACCCACGCACATGACCCCGGTGTTGAGCCCAATGCCCACCCCGATCTCGGGCAAACCGCGCTGGCGATGATTGGCGTTGATTTGCCCAATGGCCTGCGACATTTCCAGGGCCGCAGTCACTGCCAGTTGCGCATGATCAGGCGTGGCCACTGGAGCCCCCCAAAAAGCCATAACGCAGTCGCCCATGTATTTGTCAATCGTTCCCCGGTGGCTGCGGATGATGTGGGTGAGCTTGCTGAACACCTCATTCAACAAGCCTTGCAATTGCAGCGGTTCCATCCGTTCAGACATTGCGGTGAAGCCGCGCATGTCGCAGAACATCACCGTCAGCTCCCGGTTGGTGGCCTGCATGCTGTAGTGCTCAGGCTGCTTGACCATCTCGGCCACCAGCTCTGGCGGCACATAGGCGCTAAACAGCGCTGCGAGCTCGCGCTTGGACCGGCTCTCCACAAAGTAGCCATACGCCATGTTGAGGGCAAAGGCCAGCATAGCCATCACCACCGCAGTGGCGAGCGGCAACGCCAGCCCCTGCGCGATGTACATCCACAGATTGAGTCCTACCAGCGCACAAAGCACACCACCACTGAGCAAGACGGCAGACGATGCTGACAAGAGCGGCAAGGCAACTGCCAATAGCAAACCCGCGCACAGCAGCTGCAGCACATCAAAGCCAGCGGCATAGTCCGGCCGAACGATACTCTTGCCATCCAGGAATGCCGACAACACGTTGGCATGGGTCTCCACGCCTGGGTACGTCCTGCCCACCGGCGTCACACGCAAATCCAGCAAACCAGGTGCTGTCGAGCCTACCAGCACCAATTGATCCTTGAGTTGACCAGCCGGCAGCAAGCCATCCAGAACGTCCGACGCCGAGATGTACCGAAAGGAACCACCCTTGGCATCGCCCGGCCCACGGTAGGGGATGAGCGTGGCCAACTGCTGGTCCACGGGGAGCGCCAGCGTGCGACCATCTTGGCGCAGCACGATGCTTTGGAGCACATCATGCGTCCCGGACGGCTTGGAATTCACGAAGCCCGGGTGAATCTCTGGCAGACCGATGGCGGTGCGGAACATGGCCAATGCCAGCGATTCGTAATACTGCCCCTGGTACTCTGCCAACAGGGGCAGGGAACGAACAACTCCGTCCTCGTCCGTGATCGAGTTGAAGAAGCCTGCAGCAGGTGCCGCCTCGGTCAGGGACTCAATATTGCTGCTGTACCCACGCCACGTAGTCGCCCCCAGAGGCAAGCCCCGCAAGCGCTCCACGGGCAGGGCGGGTTCTGGCAACATGCCTTTCGTGATGCCGTCGCGGTCTTCGCCCGATAGGTAGTAACCCAGCACCACTGGCTGCCCGTGCAGAGACTGCGCAAAAAGAGCGTCATGGTCCAGTGAGGGCGCCAGACGTTCCAGTTGCTCCTTAAAGCCCGGCTGGCTGCGTAAAGGGCCCTGCGCCAGTTGTTGCAGCGTAGAGAGGCCCGAACTTTCATCGGACTCGGCAAACAGAACGTCAAACCCCACCACGGCCACTTGCTGGCGCTCAAACAGCTCATGCACCAGCGCAGCCATCTTGTCCCTGCGCCAGGGCCATTGCCCCACCCGCCCCAGGCTCTTCTCGTCGATATCGACGATGACGATCCGCTCGTCCAGCGTTCGTGGCATGGTCAACCGCAAGCGGGTGTCGTAGATGATGTTGTCCAGTCGCTCCAACACCTGCAGGTGGAGCACATCGGCTACGTGCAGCAGCGCAAAAACCAGCGGTATCAGCGTGACTGCGATGCGTTGCCAGCGTCGGAGGAACAGCTGCGACAAGGACTGCAACATAGGTCCACGCGCAGGAATAGGAGTGTCCAGTTAGCAAGGGCCCGCAGCGATGATGCGAGCCTTTTGCAGAGYGTCAGCTTTGCTCGAACTGCATCTCGGTGCCCGCCAGCTCCAGGCGATCCCCGTGCTTCAGGGGAACCGGCGATGCACCAATAGCAGCGCCGTTGAGCAGCGGCATGTCCGGTCCTTCGACATGGGCCAAGACAAAACCCTGGTGCCGCTTGGTGATGGAAGCCACAGCCACGCCCGGCTTGCCAATCGTGGTAACCACCTTCTGCAGCGACACTTCACGCCCCGCAGCAG
>NZ_JBGFFF010000265.1:0-3741 GCF_056175785.1 Acidovorax sp. LjRoot204 | reverse complement strand
CACCAGCACGTCCTTGTCTTCGGCGGCTGCGCGCAGGGGCTTGACCTGGATGCTCTGGTCATTGACCTGGGCCAGCGCGCCGGCATAGGTGCGCACCAGCAGGATCTTGAACTCGTCCTGCAGGCGTTTTTGCTGCTCGGGCGTGGCTTGGCGCCAGCCGGGGCCGACGGCTGCGGCCGTCATGCGGCGGAAGTTGACGTTGGGCATCACCGTTTTATCGACCAGGGCGATCACCTTGCTCAGGTCCCCGGCCTGGATGGCCTTGTCGGACTTCACCGTGTTGAGCACATCGGCGGACAGCCGCTTGATCAGCGCGTCGGGCGCCTCGTCGGCTGCGAGGGCAGACAACGGCAGGCTCAGCACGGCACTGGCTGCAATGCAAAGGGCGGCACCGCCCAGGGAACGTCGGTTCATCATCTTCTCGGCTTTCATCGGTGCGGGCTTGTGCCCGTCAAATCATTGTGGAGGTGCGGGCCCACTGGCATGCGTCGCAGCGGTTGCGGATTGCAAGCAAGTGCAACAGGGCCAGACCCAGGGCGGCGAATCGGAACATGTGCCCCGCCCGGCATGCCATCAGCGCGCAGGAGGTTCCTCGGGCAGCACGCCATTGCTGGCGCCGCCGTCGTCCTTGCCGTCCGCATTCTGCACCTCACCTGCATGGCTGCGTACTTGCAGGTAGACATCACGCGTAAAGCTGTATTTGTCGAGCGCGGCGCTGTCGAGCACCGAGCTGGCGCGCAACAGGTTGGCCCGCGTGTCCACCACGCGCAGGGCATACAACGAGTTGCGGGCGGAGACCGGGTCCACGTAGCTCACCACGTTGCCCTTCATGTCCACCGGCAGCGCGAATGTGTCGCGCACGGTGGAAGGCCCCAGGATGGGCAGCACCAGATAGGGGCCAGTACCCACGCCCCAGCGCCCCAGGGTCAGGCCGAAGTCCTGCTTGTAGCGGTCGATGCCCAGCTCGCTGGCGATGTCCAGCAAACCGCCCAGGCCCATGAACGTGTTCACATTGACCCGCATGAAGCTGGATGCAGCGGCTTCACCGCGCAGCTGCAGCACGTTGTTCACAAACGACCAGACATCGCCCAGGTTCCCGAAGAAATTGCTGACCCCCGTGCGTACTGGTGCGGGCGTGACCTCCTTGTAGGCCGTCGCCACGGGCTTGAGCACCATGGCATCGACCTGTTCATTGAAGTTGGTCATGCTGCGGTTGTAAGACTCCAGCGGGTCGCGGGGATCAGGGTTGGCCACCGTGGCGCACCCGGTGAGCAGCACAGCCCCCAGCAACAAGGCCAGGCTGGCTGCCAGGCGGGACATCGACAACCTGCCGCCATCAATGCGGGCGCGGAGTGTATGGAGTGAATGCATCATTTTTTCCCACCTGTCCCTGCAGGTTTTGCGCCGTCTTCGGCTTTGCTGTAAAGAAATTGTCCGATAAGGTTCTCAAGCACCACCGCCGACTGGGTGGACGTGATCGTGTCGCCCGCCGCCAGATTTTTTTCGTCGGCACCCGCCTCGATTCCGATGTACTGCTCACCCAGCAGGCCGCTGGTCAGGATCTTGAGGGAGCTGTCCTTGGGAAAGGCATAGCGGTCTTCCATGGCCAGCGTGACCCGCGCCTGGAAGGTCTTGTCGTCAAAGGTGATGGACTCCACACGCCCCACCACCACACCCGCGCTGCGCACCGCCGCCTGGGGCTTGAGACCGCCGATGTTGTCGAACTTGGCGGTGACACGGTAGCCCGAGTGGAATTGAAGGCTCAGCAGGTTGGCCGACTGCAGCGCCAGAAACACCAGTGCCACCGCGCCCAGCATCACGAAGAGCCCTACCCACAGATCGTTTTTGGAGCGTTGCATATGTTTGATTCCTAGAACTGCCAGCACCGCCAGCGTCAGATACTGAACATCAGTGCGGTGAGCACGAAGTCCAGTGCCAGCACCGCCAAAGACGCCATGACCACGGTGCGCGTGGTGGCGCGCGACACACCCTCAGGGGTGGGTTTGGCTGCATAGCCTTGCAGCAGCGCCACAAAAGTTACCGTGAAGCCAAAGACCACACTCTTGAGCACGCCGTTGCCCAGGTCCTTCCAGACATCCACCCCGCCCTGCATCTGGCTCCAGAACGCCCCGGGGTCAATACCGATCATGAGCACCCCGACGATCCAGCCGCCSATGATGCCCACCGCACTGAACACCGCGGCCAGCAGCGGCATGGTGATCACCCCTGCCCAGAAGCGAGGCGCCAGGATGCGCTGCACCGGGTCSACCGCCATCATCTCCATGGCGCTGAGCTGCTCCCCCGCGCGCATGAGGCCAATTTCTGCTGTGAGCGACGTGCCTGCGCGGCCCGCAAACAGCAGCGCCGTGACCACGGGGCCCAGCTCGCGCACAAGACTCAATGCCACCAGCAGGCCCAAGGCCTCTGACGAGCCATAGCGCTGCAGCGTGTAGTAGCCCTGCAAGCCCAGCACAAACCCCACGAACAGGCCCGACACGGCAATGATGGCCAGCGAATAGTTGCCCAGGAAATGCACCTGGTCGCGCACCAGCGAGGGCCGCATCAAGGTCGCACCCAGGAGCCGCACCAGCCGCCCAAACAACCGCGCGCCCATGCCAATGTCAGCCAGCTTGTGGCGCACAGCAAAACCGACATCGGAGGGCTTGTACCAACTCACAGCGCACGTCCTCCGGCAGGTCCGAAATCCTCGGCAACGGCCGGGCCGGGGTAATGGAACGGCACCGGGCCAGTCGGTAGAGCGTTGACAAACTGGTGCACCAGCGGGTCACGGCTGGCGAGGACCTCCTCAGGCGTGCCCTGCGCCGCCACAACGCCTTCGCCCAGGATGATCACATGGTCCGCCAGGCGGAAAGTCTCCTCCAGGTCATGCGACACCACGATGCTGGTGAGGCCCATGGCGTCGTTGAGCTGCCGGATCAACTGCGCAGCCGTGCCCAACGAGATGGGGTCCAGGCCCGCAAAGGGTTCGTCGTACATGACCAGTTCCGGGTCCAGCACGATCGCTCGGGCCAGCGCCACGCGGCGCGCCATGCCACCCGATATCTGGCTGGGCATCAGGTCGCGTGCACCACGCAGGCCCACCGCATGCAGCTTCATCAGCACCACATCGCGGATCAGTTCCTCGGACAAATCGGTGTGCTCACGCAGCGGAAAGGCCACGTTCTCAAACACGCCCAGGTCGGTGAACAGCGCCCCGAACTGGAACAACATGCCCATGCGCCGGCGCGCGGCATACAAAGCCTGCACGTCCATGCGCCCCACGTCCTGACCGTTGACCAACACCTGGCCACTCTGGGCCCTGTGCTGCCCCCCAAGCAGACGCAGCACCGTGGTCTTGCCCCCGCCCGATGCGCCCATCAGCGCCGTGACCTTGCCGCGCGGCACCGCCAGGGTCACGTCGCGCAGGATCATGCGGTCACCGTACGAAAACGTGACGTTGCGCAACTCGGCAAGAAATGTGGACTCGGCCATGCAAGAAATGGATGTCTGATCTGAGGGCTGCCAAAACGACATCCGCCCCCGGAAAATGGAGCGCAGATGGTAGCCGAAGACACAAACATACATTCATGCATGTTTGTAAAGAAAAAGCACAACCGCCAGCGATCCCGACCGAGCGAGACCGAGGCAAGCCCGGATTGACACAACCCCTGATTGTGCCAACAAAGCGTCCAGAAGGCTGACGCCCGGCCATTGCCCCACCGTCAAAGGCCCCGTCAACAC
>NZ_JBGFFF010000264.1:0-3756 GCF_056175785.1 Acidovorax sp. LjRoot204 | reverse complement strand
TAGTAGCCCTTGCGGTCCTCTTCCAGCAGGAAGTCGCGCATCATCGATTGCTCGTGACGCTTAACCCAGGGCAGCAGGCCGAACACCACGAACATGATCAGCAGCTGCTCGACCGTGTTGTAGTTCGCCCCGTCCAGGTCGTTGACCATGGGCAGCGGGATCTTGTAGATCCGCGCGATGTCGGCGCCTGAGAGCTTGAGGATGTTGACCACCTCGGCGTCCACGTTGGACATCGAAATGGGCTTGAACGTCATGCCCTCCTGCAGCAGCGCCACCTTCTTGGCGTTGTCGATACCGCCGTACTTCTGGCCCCACTGGTTAATCAGCTTGTCGATAGTGCCCTGGTCGGTGATCGCAGGCGACTCCTTTGGCCGCTCGATCACGCCCGAGACCGTGGCGCCGTTCGCGAACGACTTGCCGGTGTACTGCCGGATGGCCTGCGAGAGGCCCACCGCCTCGGCGTGTAGCTCAATGGGCGACAGGCCCACATAGCCGCCGTGGCTGACCCAGCGCACGTGATGCACCAGGCGCATGGGCAGCGGGTCTGCAACGCCGGAAATGCGGTAGTACGGCAGCAGGTCGGGGCCCTTGAGCACCTGCACCTTGTCGGTGCCCAGCGGCCACAGGGCCTTGACGTGGCCATCCTCGCGGCGCTCTATGAACTCGTACCCGTTGCCGCGCAGGCCTGCGGCCATCTGTAGCAGCTCGGTGCGCTCGTAGGGCGTCTGGAACGGGTTGGGCCGGTAGCGCAACACGTCATAGGCCGGGTAGTTGATGGCCGGTGTGCGCTGGGCGCCGGTGGCCTCGCCGCTGCGCTGGTAGATCTCGCACGGCAGCTGGGCCAAAGTTTCAGCCAGCAGCGTGACGCAGTTCTGCAGGATGGGCTGCGCGAGCGCAGATTCCGGCGTGACGCGCACGCCGGTGCTGCTGCCGCCCCCGCCCAGGAAGGAACGCCAGAAGCCGCTGCTGCTGTCGGACACGCTGCCCGCTTCACCGCTGGCAAGCAGTT
The DNA here is from genome assembly GCF_056175785.1 of Acidovorax sp. LjRoot204. Lineage (NCBI taxonomy): Bacteria > Pseudomonadati > Pseudomonadota > Betaproteobacteria > Burkholderiales > Comamonadaceae > Acidovorax > Acidovorax sp. LjRoot204. Next base: position 2,747 of record NZ_JBGFFF010000264.1, on the reverse strand, counting down.
GCGAAAAGAACATGGGTCAGCCCTTCGCCCGAGCGGCTGCAGCTGCAGCGCGGTCAAGCAGGAAGGCGTACGCCACCAGGGCCACGCCAGCGATGATCAACGCGGTAGGGATATGGACCATGGCCACCCCTGCCACCACGAGTGCAAAGCCCAGCAGGCCCAGCACGAACGACAGAAGCACCAGCTTCATATACCTACCCCTTCCTTTTCATAGACGGACTTCCCGTTGCCGGGTCGCCCGCCGCTGCTGATACCGGCGGCCATGACACCCGCCACGATGCCGTCGATGCGGCCGATGGACTTGGACTTGTCCACCTTGCGGTTGTTGGCCGGGTCGCTGACCACCACGGCGTTGCCTGCGCACCAGGTCATCACCGGGTTGCCGTCATGCCGCAGCGTTTCCACCTCCACGTCCAGCGGCTGGCCCTCTTCGTCCAACGGCGCCACACCGAGCAGGCGGCGCTCGAATTCGTCAACGGCCGGGCCCATGTCCTGGTAGCCCTGGCCGAAGCGTTCCAGCGGCGGCAGAGATATGCCGTGCTCCACCATCAGCATCTGCAGGTCTTCGATGCGCCAGCGGTCAAACGCGATCTTGCGCACATCGAAGAAGCTACAGATCTTGACCAGGCGGCGCAGAACGTGCAGCTTGCTGATGGCCCGGCCCGGTGTGGTCTCTAGCCACTTTTCCTTGATCCACACCCGGTAGGGCACGCGGTCGGTTTCCTCGCGCTTGTCCAGGTCGTGGTCTGGAATCCAGAAATACGGCATCACGCGCCAGTGCGGGTCTTCCTCCGTGGGGAAGAACATCAGCACGAACGCTGTCAGGTCGGTGGTGCTGGACAGGTCCAGGCCACCCACTGCAGGCCGATTGCGCAGCAGCGACATCGGCACGCGCTCCTGCGCCTGGCTCCAAACCTGCCAGCTGATCCACGGCGCTTCTGCCTGCGTCCATTCGCAGAAGTTCAGGCGCCTTACCAATGCCTCCTGCGCGGGCGCCCCGCGCGCCTGGTTGATCTGCTCGCGCAGGTAGCGGCGGCCGGGGATGCCGTCCAGCTGGCCGTGCGCACGGTAGTCCAAACTGGGGTTGACCTTGGGCCAGCACGCTTCGTCTTCAAACGGGTCCTCGCCTTCGTCCAGGTTGCAGATGAACGCAAACAGCGTGTCATCGGGGAACTCCCCCCGGCACACGCGCACGCCCAGATCGTGGTACGTGCCGCAGATCGTTTTCTTGTCGCTGCCACTGTTGGTGATCATCAACAGCAGCGCGCGCCGCCGCGACTTGCGCCCGGCCCGCATCATGTTCACCACCGTGGGCGTCTTGTGCTCGTGCACTTCGTCCACCAGGCCGATGTGCGGGCGCGGCCCCGACTGGCCTTCGTCCGCGCTGATGGTGCGAAAGAAACTGTTGGTGTTGCTGTAGAAAAGGTTCCACACCTTTTCATCGCGCCCCGACCGCACCAGGCGCGTGCTCAGCAGCGGCGACAGGTCCACCATAGCCACCGCATCCCGAAACAGGATCTGTGCCTGGTCGCGCTTTGTGGCGGCCGCGTAGATCTCGGCGCGCTGCTCACCATCTGACACCAGCCCATACAGCCCAATGCCTGCGGCCAATGGAGACTTGCCGGAACCCTTGGCAGTCTCGATGTACGCGGTGTTGAACCGGCGGAACCCCTCGACCGTGTACCAGCCAAAGATGCAGCCCACCACGAACGCCTGCCACGGGGCAAGCAGAAACGGCTTCTCTTCGTACTCACCGCCATTGAGCTTCAGGACATCTTCAAAAAAGCCGATGGCGTGGTCGGCCTTGTCCTGCATCCACACCAGGCCGCGCTCGTGGCCGTTCGCACGGTCCTGCAGCTGGCGCCGCGCCGCGTCCCGAACTGCCGGACCCGCGATGATGGCGCCGCTAAGCACCTGGTGGCAAAAATCGGAAACGCGGTCAGTTGAAATAGCGTGCTGCGGCCTCTTCATGTTCGTTGGGGAACAGCGTTCCCTGCGGCGCAGTCGCCACCGTCTTCATCGTGCGGCGAGCAAGCGGTGTGAAACCGAAGCCCGCGCCTGCGGCATTCGCGCGTTTTTCTGCGTCGTTGGCCAGCTGGCGCCAGATGCTCAGCTGCTTTGCGCCCGTGGCGAAGGTCTGCACGTCGCCCGCGTCGTCCTGGCGCTTGTTCTCCTGCGCGATGCGCTCGCGGAACTTCTCGTAGTCGGCAACCGCTTCGCAGTACGTGGCGAGCGCCACCCGATCCAGGCGGTGAACCCAGCCGAGCAACAGGAGGTCGGGCACCACGCGGTCCCATTCCTTCGATGCCCGCTCACTCAACCAGGCGGGTTTCGACGGCTCGCTGGCCGCGATCTGCTGCTCTTCGTTCTTCTTGGCCAGAGCGTCTTTGCCCAGCTTGCTGGCATCCCCGCGCAGCTGGTGCATGAAAGCCGGATCAGGACGCCGACCAGAATTAGCGTTTCCTGCCATACCTACCCCTTCAGTTGATACCCCCCCTCCCCATATTTCCCGGCGTTGCGAGCCGAGGGAAGCGAACGGTCTTTAGTGAACAGGGGTGGAAGTTTTTACCCCCCCCTACCCCCTTGTTTTCGGTTCCACGGGTGGCGCGGGTCCAGCGGCAAGCCATCGACCGAGCAACCAGGAACGCGGCCGGTTTTCTCAAAGCGTTGCTTCATGGAGTCGTGGCACAGCTTGCACAGGCTCTGCCAGTTCTTTCGATTCCAGAACAGTGCCCGCGCTGCAGCGA
>NZ_JBGFFF010000263.1:0-3787 GCF_056175785.1 Acidovorax sp. LjRoot204 | reverse complement strand
ACATGCGACCAGTGCTCTTTGAGAAGAAAAAACATGCCAATGAAAGCGAGCATGACGACTGCGCCAATCAGTCTCTTTCTACCCATTGAAGCGCTGGCCTTATCCGATTGTCCTGTACTGTGATCGTGGTTCATGGTTTTCTCCATATGAGGTCGTCGAGGCAGTGACGAGCCGTATGGAAACAATAAGGCTTAACACGGTGGCAATGTCAAACTGATGACAAGTCCTCTTGACGTGGATCATGTGCCTGCTCAGCCCCCATGCGCACTGCAAACGGCGTCTGAGTAACGCTGCCCTGATTCCCCGACAGCGGTCCAAGGGTCAGGGCAGCGATCGCTGAGTACAGAGAACTATTTCGTGGGTGCTGTGGGTTGCTTGCCATTGCGAACGAGAAACGCATCCAGCACAGCGATTTCCTTTTTTTGCGCGGAAATAATGTCCTGGGCCATGCTGAGTAGTTGGGGATCTTTTCCATCGCGCAATTGGCTCTGCGCCATGTCGATGGCACCTTGATGGTGGATGCGCATCATTTGCGCGAAATCCACATCGGGATTGCCTGACGTCTTCACGGACGCCATCTTGTCGTTGTTCTCTTTCATCATGGACTTCATGTCCATCTTGCCTGCAGGCATCGTCTGATCCATGGCAGCGCCTTTCATGCCAGCGTGTGGGGCAGACTGGGCGTGCAACGACAAGGGAACCACCAACGCGCATGCAAGAAAGGCGGTTGCCGAGACGGTTTTCGAGGGTGGGTGCAGAAATCTCATGGTGGGCTCCTTGAACAGCGTCAATCTGCGTGGGCCATGGCGGCACATTCTTGAGCGCATTTGTGGCAAGCGGCGGCACATGCCTTGCAATGCTCGGCTTCGTGCCTAGCGCACTCATCGCCGCAGGCCTTGCAGATCTGCGCGCACAGCGCACAAATCGCCTCGGCGTATTCGCTTCGGCGCGCCATCACATCGGCAGCTAAGCTGCAAGCGGCCGCACAGTCCGCGTCCAGCGCAATGCAGCGGGCCATCATCTTGACGTCCTCCTCCTTGAGGCACTCTGCGAAACACTGATGGCAAGCCGTCGCGCACGACCGGCAAGCATTGATGCAAGACATGTAGGGGTTCGGGGTGTGATTCATCTGGATCTCCTGATAGGTTTGGATGGCTCAAAAAGTTGAACTTGATCCTACGCAGCGGGCTGCAAGGAGCATCCATCTTCCGCCGCGAGAAGCATTCGGTTCTGTAGGCTCGCGCCGACGATTGACTCAGCCTTCGAGCAATTTGCCGCAATTTCGGTGCAAGATGACKAAGAGGTTTCAGGGTCGTAATCTAGATGTCATATTCGACCAAGTAGTCTTCGCCAAGGCTGTTTGTTACGCCTATTCGCACGGCTGCCGTCCAATCACAGCCCTTCAAAGCTGACGTAACCACCATGCAGTGCACTACGGGCCCAGCTGTGGTACCTCTTACGCCACAAGGCGTCAGCGCACACGCGACGATCGGATGCCAGAAAGAACGCCAGATGGTTCGGCTTCCCCAGTGTTTGATCGCGCAGCGAGCATGCGGCCTGCGGCATCGACTTTGATCATGCCCAATCTTGGATGGCTCCAGTAGCGCGTTTTTCCATCCTCCGTCGCAACTCTGGTGGCCGACGCTTCAACGCGCACCTCGTTGTCGGCAGGTGCGGCAAACGTGGTCGCAGACGCCAGCGACGCTGCTGCGACCAACATAGACACAATCATCTTTTTGTACATGGTCTTACTTTCCTCATCAGTCATTAAAACGTCAGCTGGGCCGACGGCTACACGCGGATACAAGACATCAATGGGCGGCGTGTGGAAGAGGATTTTGGGCTACGGGGACGAACGAGAAGCTGTAGTGCGGATGACGTTTTCGAAATATACGGAACATGCAATGTTCATCGGGTGCTTCATCCCGGTGAGGAGACATAGACCGTATCTCGAACCAAATCCCTCTGCACTTTTCACCTCGCCCCAAACCTGTCAAAAGCGTAATCGGGAGGTCACCGCTTCGTAGGGGTGCGGGTTCTAGACTTCTCTCCGTGGCGCAGAAAAACGCCACCTGGATGGACCATATCGGGCATCCGGCGCCACAGGAGACCATCATGAAAATTCGTACTGCCATCCTCGTCGCCAGTCTCGCTGCATTCGCTACAGCGTCCTTCGCTACTTCGGTCTACCACGCAAGCCCAAGTCAGGAAGAAGGCGTGAGTCTGGCCCCCGACCACCTGGGCAACGCAGTCAGCCGTCAAGCTGTCGAAAGCACCGTACTGGCCGCGCAAAAGGACGGTTCTCTGTACTGGATCAGCCGTGGTTACCCGGCTACTTATCCGCTCGTCCCTGGCCCCAAGCTGACAAAGACCCGCCAGCAAGTCTTGGATGAGTTGCAGGCCGCCAAGCGCAATCCCGTGACCAGCGATGGCATGCGCGATCTCGGAGGCGAGGCAGGTTGGGTCAACGCCAGCCAACTGCCCTGAACCCCGAACCATCCCCACTCCCGCGAATCTCCAAGACCGGCCTGCGGCTGCACTCAAACCATCTCCATTTATCAAGAAGGAAATCCCATCATGAAACTCAAGTCCACCCTCATCGTCCTCTCTCTTATCGCAGCCCCTGCATTTGCTTCGGACCAAGTGGTCAGTAAGACGCGCGAGCAAGTCCGTGCTGAATTGGCGCAGGCTCAGCAGAGCGGCGACATGCTCGCCTTTGGCGAATCGGGTCTTACGCTCAAGCAGATCAATCCTGGCGCCTATCCCGTGGCTACTTCGACTCAGGTCGGCAAATCCCGAGAGCAAGTGCGGGACGAGCTGGAGCAGGCTATCCGTACAGGCGACATCATGGTGGCCGGTGAATTCGGCGTCAAACGCAATGAACTGATGTCAGGCCGCTATCCCATCGTGACAGGCAAATCGCTGAAGACACGTGACCAGGTAAAGAGCGAGCTGGCACGCGCCATCCGCGAAGGCGAAGTCGTCGCTGTGGGCGAAGACGGCCGCAAGCTCAACGAAATCTATCCGGACCGCTATCACGCAGCGCAGCATGCGGCCATGGCCACCACCTCGGACGAATCCTCCAAGGCGCCACGGTTTCAGTGAGTTTTCCCAGGGGGTCAGCGGCTGAGCTGGAGGAGCCTTGCCAAAAAAGGGCCGCCTCCAGCTTGAATGCAAAGCATGCCCACGGCCCCGACAGCAGGTGCGCACGACCGTTGTCTTACAACTCGCTCAGGATCAGACCTGCATGTTCATCACATCGGTGTAGGCCTGGACAATTCGATTGCGGCTTTGCAAGGTCGCCTGGAACGCAATATTCGACTTGACTCCAGCGAGCATGGTCCCTTCCAAGCTGACCGTGGGGTTGCCAAGTGTGACCTCTCGACTCAGCCGACCCGATTCACCTTGCAATTGGCTTGTGATTGTCAGCGCCTGCTTCATGGCGTCTAGAAAACCGCCCCCTTGGATGCTCGGTGCTGTGGACACAGAGTTTCCCAACAAACCGACTGGCGACAGACCATCCAATGGCTTGGTAGTGACGTTCATGTCGAGGACCTCATGGTTGGACGAAGAATTTGCGAAGTGCCGCCTTAGAGATCTCTACCAAGGTGATGGTCCATAGTAGTTACTGGCGCCAGACCCGGATCGTTTTTGGGCGCAGGGTTTCAGCCGCTAGTCCCTCCGTTCGGGATAACAGGAAATTCATCTTGCCGACATCGCCGAGAATCGAACCCGAGGCTCAAGGAGCGAAACCCAGGCGAACCGCACCATGCAAAAAAACCGGGTC
>NZ_JBGFFF010000262.1:0-3795 GCF_056175785.1 Acidovorax sp. LjRoot204 | reverse complement strand
GCCTGGAACTCTCGCGCACGCTGCCACGCCAGGCGGCCACGTCTGAGCTGCGGTCGCGCACCCACCTGGAGCTGCTGCACTTCGACATGAAGAACCCGGAGCGGGCGCTGCAAACCATCCGCGAGACGCTGCCCCTGGCCGAAAAGCTGGACGCCCGGCAGGCGCAGGGCTGGCTGCACCTGCACCGAGGGAATGTGGAAAACGTGCAGGGCAACCTCGACACCGCCGTGGCCGCCTACCGGCAGTCCTTGCAGATCGCCCGCGCTGGAGGGCTCACCGGGCTCCAGGCCACGGCGCTGAACAACCTGGGCGACGTCCTGCTGCAGCGCAAGGCGTATGCCGCGGCCGAGCCCGTGATGCGCGAGGCCCTGGCCGCGTACCGCAATGCACACGAGCTGAACGGGGCCGCAATGGCGCAGGCCAATCTGGGCTTTGCACTCATGGGCCAGGGCCGCATTGCGGCCGGCGTGCATGAGGTGGAGGCGGGCATCCGGTTTGTGCACGAAGCGGGCTCTCTGCCCATGGAAGAGCAGTTGCTGGGCGAGCTGTCGCGCATGTACGAGCAAGCCGGCCTGTACCGCGAGGCCATGGCCACCACCCGCAAGCAGCAGGCGCTGGCCAAGGAGCTGTTCCATGCCGAGCGCGACCAGGCCGTGACGACCTTGCAGGAGCGCTTTGACAGCGCTGAACGGCAGCGCCAGATCGAGCAGCTGGCGCAGGCCAACCGGGTGCAGGATGCCGAGCTGCGCGTGCGCCGCATGCAGCAGATCGGACTGGCGGCTGCGGTGGCACTGGCACTGCTTGCAGCGGGCGCCAGCTTCTGGCTGTACCGCCGCACGCGCACTGCCAACGAGGCCCTGGCCGAAGCCCGGCGCCAGGCGGAAGGCGCCCTGACCGAGAAAAACCTGTTCCTCGCCACCGCCAGCCACGACCTGCGCCAACCCGTGCACGCCATGTCCTTGATGGTGGAGGCGATCAACCTGCGCAATACCGACCCGGTCCTGCGCCCGCTGGTGGCCGACCTGCGCACCAGCATGCAGGCCATGAGCCAGCTGTTCAATGCGCTGCTGGACCTGTCGCGCCTGGAGTCGGGGCAGCCGCTGGGCCACAAAGCCGCCGTGGACCTTGGCGCCCTGCTGGCGGACGTTGTGCGCCTCTTCCGCGAGCAAGCCAGCCTCGGCGGCCTGACCCTGCGGCTGCGGTTGCCGCGCCGTGGCGCCACCGTATGGGCCGAGCCGGTGCTGCTGCGCCAGGCGCTGGCGAACCTGGTGCAGAACGCCATCCGCTACACACCGCAGGGCAAGGTGCTGGTGAGCGCACGCGCACGCGGCGGTGACTGGCTGGTGGAGGTGCGGGACACGGGCATTGGCATCGCCCCCGCCGATCAGGCCCGGGTGTTCAGCCCCTACTACCGGGGAGCGCGGGCCGACCAGATGGACGACGCGGGGCACGGCCTGGGCTTGGCTGTGGTGGCGCGGTGCGCCGAGCAGTTGGGGGCGGCGTACGGCGTACGTTCGCTGGCGGGACAGGGTTCGCGCTTCTGGCTGCGGCTGCCAGCCCATGTGGCACCCGATGCAGGCACGTCCACCGCCCCCGCAGCGGCACACCGCCAGTCCATCGTGGACCGTCCGCTGCAGGGCCAGTGCCTGGTGCTGGACGATGACCCCCAGGTGCTCAAGGCCTGGCGCGCCATGCTCGAAGCCTGGGGCGTGACGGCAGCCTATGCCACCACCGGGGCCGAAGCCCATGGCCGGCTGGACGAAGGCATGGTGCCAGATGCCATCTTCTGCGACCAGCGACTGCGCTCGGGCGAGAGCGGCTTTGACATCCTGCGCACGCTGCTGGCCCGCTGCCCTGCCGCCCGGGGTGCGATGGTCAGCGGCGAGTTCGACGCCCCCGCCTTGCGGGACGCCGAAGACGAGGGCTACCTGGTGCTGCGCAAGCCCGTGAACCCTGCCGAGCTGCACGCTGTGCTGGCGCAGTGGCTGGCCCCCAGCAACAGGCGGCAGGACCAGAGCGCGGTGCCTTTCCCATAAGCACAGGCAGCTATCTTTCCAATAGCGCGGTAGTACACCTACCGGTGTCTTTCGAAGCCCCAGCCGCCGCAGAACGTGCGGTTGTTGCCTGCGGCCTGCTCAGGCAAAGGCAGGTATCACGGCACCGGTCGTCTGCCAGCGGTGCACCGCCCGTCTGCCCGCTGCACGCGGCGATCACGCAGCCCCCTACCATCCGCAGCCAACGACCGGCGACCTCGACACGCTGGCAAATCACACCAGGAGGGAGCCACGCCATGACCACCACCGGGACCACCCCGCCCCCACCGCCCGGCCAGCCCCGCTGGCTGTACCAGGCGCAAGACGCCCAAGGCCGCCCCACCGAGGGGTTTGTGCATGCCCAGACAGCTGAAGAGGCCCTGCAGGCCATCGCAGCGCTGCAGCAACCGCCGCTGACCCAGGTGCAGCTGCACACCTCGGGTCTGTATGCCCGTGCATTGACCGAGATGGCTGACGACGTGCTGGGCCCGTTGGACGTGAAGGCCCTGCGCCAGCTGGCACGTGACCAGATCGAAGCGCAGCAGAACCCCGGCCTGTGGACCACGCTGCGCCAGCTGCTGCGCAACAACCGCACCTGGCTGCTGGTGGGCGTGGCCCTGGTGGCACTGGCCGTATGGCGCCAGTGGAGCCCGTGGGTGCAGGCCATTCTGGTGGCGGCCACGCTGGCGCCCCTGGCCGTGTTTGCCTACATGCACCAGTTCCAGCGCATGTACCAGCAGATGCTGCACGCGCACGCCACGGGCGACCTGCCCCGCCTGGACGTACTGGCGCAGCGGCTGGCACGCGCCGCCGAACGGCACGCCTTTTTGCGACAGCCCGCCTGGGATGCCGCCGTGCGCATGGCCTGGTTCGAGGCGCGCGCCGAAGGGGTGGACGCCGCCCTCCTGCGCCTGCGCATCCACCCCATGCGCCCGGCAGATGAGGGCGAATTTCTGGCACGCATCTACACCCTGCCCCTGGCCACGGGCGACCATGCAGGCTTCACGGCCCGCCTGCGCGAACTGATGGCTGAACGGCCAGGAGAACCCACTTTGCAGTTGGACCTGGCCCTGGGTGAGGCCCGCGCGGGCCACACCGACGAAGCGCAGCGCCTCGTGGACACGCTGCAGCCCGCCCTGCTGCCACCCCACGGGCAAGCGTTCATCGACTGGGTGCGGGGCATGATTGCGCTGCGCGACCCGGCCCGGGCGGGCGAGGCCGCCAGCCACCTGGGCAAGGCGTGTGAGCAGTTTCTGGGGCTGGTGCGCAAGGCCCCGGGCGCCTGGCCCTCACTGGCCGTATGCACCTGCGACTACGCACTGGCCTTGGCCTGGAGCGGGCGCGCCGAAATGGGGCGCACCGTGTTTGCCAGCGTGCAGCCAGTGGCCCGGCACCACGCCGAGCCCAAGCGGCTGGCGCTGCTGGAGCGCGAGTTACGCCTCAGGGGCTGAGCGTTGTGGACCGCACCCGAAAGGCCTCCTGCACACCGCAGGCCGGGCACCGTGGCGCGCAGGCTCAGAGGCTGAGAGTTTTTGAGCCAAGCCCGAAAGGCGCGCCACAACGCCTCGGATCGAGGCGCAAAGCACAGCCATAGCTCGGGCTATGGCGAGCATTTGCAACGAAGAGCCGGGGCGTTTTGGCGTGCAAGGCGGACATGGATCAAAAACTCTCAGCCTCTCAGGCCAGCGCGCGCTGGATGATGATCTTCTGCACGTCGCTCGTGCCTTCGTAGATCTGGCACACGCGCACGTCGCGGTAGATG
>NZ_JBGFFF010000261.1:0-3853 GCF_056175785.1 Acidovorax sp. LjRoot204 | reverse complement strand
GGCCGGGGTGGTGCGTAGCATCGCTCGCGGCACCGCCCCCGAGGTGGTGCTGCAGCTGCCCAGCGGCATCCAGCTGGTGGGCTTTGCCGCTGAAGGAGCCAAGGTTCGAGCGGGCCAGCAAGCCACGGCGGTTGTTGACGAATCCAGCATCGTCATCGCCGCGGCTTCCTGAGGGTTGAGGGCCTTCCAGCGCATTGGACAGGCGGGCCAGCGGGCCCCGCTACCTGCTGCGATCGCCGTCTCGCACGGATTCGATCGTGCCGTTGTAGATGCGAACCACCCCCAGGAAGGTGCCCGGCCCCCGGTCGTACGTCCACTCTTCCATGGGCACACACTGGTTGGCCAGCACCGCTGCGGGACTGCCCTGGCGGTAGGGCGTCACCACCCAGCCCAGCTGCAGCATGGAAACGCACACGCCCTGGCGGTAGATGGGGTCGCCACATTTTTGCAGCAGCGTCACGGGAGAGTCGCCTTTGCCCACCAGTGATCCATTGCAGCGCAGGGACTGCGATGCCTGGGCCGGCAGCACCGTGCACAGGGCCAGTGCGGTTGCCACAAGCTGCAAGGTCCTTCGATAAAGGCCTTGCAGCGCTGTCTGGTTCCGGAGGTATCTCATGGAGGCGGTTTCGAAAATACTGCGCATTACTGTACAGCGGCACAGCCGTGGAGGGGTGTGCACCGCCTTTCGCTTCGCTTTCATCGCCTGTCCGTAGAAGCACAGTGGCCCCAGCCCGCCACAGGCGGCATGATCGGGGGATGAAACTGCTGTTGGTCGAAGACGATTTTGATCTGGCCGGGGCCCTGAGCCGCAGTCTGGTGGCCCGTGGGTTCGAGGTGTTGTGCTGCGCCGATGGCAAGGAGGCCCTGGCGGCTGCGCGGCGCACCGCGTTTGACGTGATCACGCTCGACCTGTCGCTGCCGGGCCTGGACGGGCTGGAGGTGTTGCGGCGCCTGCGCGATGGCGGCAGCACCACACCGGTACTGGCGTTGACGGCCCGCGCTGCCGTCACGGACCGGGTGGCAGGACTGGAGGCCGGGGCCGATGACTACCTGGCCAAGCCCTTTGACCTGGATGAGCTGGTGGCGCGGCTGCGAGCCCTGACGCGCCGCGTGGGGCGCGACGGGCAGTTGCGCTGCGGGGCGCTGTACCGCGAGCCGGGCAGTGGCGTGTTCTACAACGACGCATTGCCGCTGGAGCTGTCGCAGCGGGAGTCCGAACTGCTGCGGCTGCTGATGTCGCGCGTGGACCGGGTGGTGAGCAAGGAGGAGTTGCGCACCCAGGTGTTTGCCAACACGGACGAGCAGGTGCAAGCCGACGCGGTGGAAGTGGTGGTGCACCGGCTGCGTAAGAAGCTGGTGGGCACCAACGCCGAGATCGTGACCTTGCGCGGCGTGGGTTATCTGCTGTGCGATGCCGACAGCATGGCCGCCCACAAGACGGACAAAGCCGAAAAATCTGACAAAGGCGGGGTGTCCCGGTGACGCTGCGGTGGTGGCAGCGGCGGCCCTGGCGGCCGCGGGGCGGCTCATTGCAGCGGGTGCTGCTGGTGGGCTGGCTGGCGCCGCTGTGGGGGCTGGTGGCCGTGATCTGCGTGGTGCAGTGGGCCTATCAGGCGCAGCATGACGCCGCCGCGCAAGATGAGGCCTTGCGCCAGGCGCTGGCGCACTGGCCCGCAGATCTATCAGCAGAGCCTGCCGCATCCCTGCCTGCCCAACCCGTGCCCGGTGTCTGGTACCGCGAGAGCAATCTGGACGGCGAACGCCTGGCGGGCAGCGCCGACCTGCCGCGCGTGCCTCCCACCGAGGTGGTGCGTGACCCCGGTGCCGTGCACTTCTACCTGGCGCAGGTCGGGGATCAACTGGTGCGGGTGGCCGTGACCCTGTACCAGCCCACCGGGGTGAAGGAGGGGCAAGCCGTGGCTGCGCCCGTGGTGCGCCAGGCGGCACGCCCGCTGGGCGAGCGCCTGCCGGGTGCGCGCCGCCTGCTGGGCGGTGGCTCGGGCCTGTGGTGGGTGGTCCTGCTGGCACTGGCGATGACCACCGTAGCGGTGCTGCTGGCGCGGGCGGCATCGGGCTGGTTGCGGCATGCAGATGTGTCGCTGATGCGGCCGCCCATCGGCGACGTTGTGGGCACTGCAGAGCGCATCTACGAAGGCCCGTCGGAACTCGCGCCCGCCGTGCAGCATTTTGCCGAGCTGCAACACAGCCAGAGCCGCTGGATCGAGGAGCAGCGGCGCTTTCTGGCCGATGCCACCCACCAGTTGCGCACCCCCATGGCCGTGCTGCGCACCCAGCTGCAGGCCGCCATGGCGGGTGACATGCTGGTGGGCGATGCGCTGCAGCAGATGCTGCACACCGTGGACCGCGCCTCGGGCCTGGCCAACCAGTTGCTCAGCCTGAGCAAGGTGGAGCAGCTCAAGCGCATGGGCGAGTTGCCCAACGTGGACCTGAACGCGATTGCCCGCGAGGCCGTGATGGAGCTGGCACCGCTGATTGCGGCCAAACGGCTCGACTTTGCGCTGGAGGGCCCTGACACGCTGTGGGCACCCGGCGACGCAGCGCTGCTGGGCGAACTGATGCGCAACCTGCTGGCCAACGCCATCCACCACACGCCCACCCATGGGCGGCTGGGTGTGCTGCTGCGCGACAGCACCGGGCGGCGCGAGGTGCTGGTGTGGGACGAGGGCCCCGGCATCGACGACGCCGTGCGGCAGCGACTGTTCCAGCCGTTTTCGGCGGGGAAGGGCGGGGTGGGGCTGGGGTTGTCCATCTGCCGGCAGATTGCCGAGGCGATGGGCGCGCAGGTCACGCTGTTCAACCGCATGGACGCGGGGCAGGTCATCGGCGTGGATGCCGTCGTGGCATGGGAAGAGTGAGATGCCCGTGACGGCCCCCTCCGAGACACCTGCCGCGCATGGCATCGAGTTCCGGGATGTCAGCAAGCGGTACGGCTCGTCACCCGGCGCCCCGCTGGTGGTGGACCACATCAGCTTCAGCGTGCCGCGCGGCACGCTCACTACCATCCTTGGGCCGTCGGGCTGCGGCAAGACGACCACGCTGCGCCTGATTGCCGGGCTCGAATCTCCCACATCGGGACGCATCTTCATCGACGGGCAGGACGTGACCCCTCTCGGTCCGGCGCAGCGCAACGTGAGCCTGGTGTTCCAAAACTACGCGCTGTTTCCGCACATGAACGTCATCGACAACGTGGTCTACGGCCTGCATTTGTCGGGCCTGGGCAAACAACAGGTGCGCGACAAGGCGCGTGCCATGCTCGACACCGTGGGCCTGCACGGTCTGGACCAGCGCAGGCCGCACGAGTTGTCGGGCGGGCAGCAGCAGCGTGTGGCCCTGGCCCGCGCGCTGGCGCTAGAGCCCGCCGTGCTGCTGTTTGACGAACCCCTGTCCAACCTGGACGCCCGCCTGCGCCGTTCCATGCGCGAGGAAATCCGGGCCCTGCAGCAGCGCCTGAAGCTCACCGTGGCCTATGTCACCCACGACCAGTCCGAGGCCCTGGCCGTCAGTGACCAGATCGTGGTGATGGACCGGGGCGCCATCGCCCAAAGCGGCGCGCCCAGCGCGCTGTACGAGCAACCGACCTCCGAGTTTGTGGCGGGCTTCATGGGCGAGGCCATGCTGTTCGCGGCCCAGAACCACGCGCCCAGCCCGGGCAGCAATGCAGTCACCGGGTATGCGCAGCTGGGCCCGCTGCGTGTGCCGTCACCCGCCGCACTGCCAACAGGCCCGGTCAAGATCGCCGTGCGGCCTGAGGCCTGGGTGATCGGCCCGGCCACATCGGCGGGCCTGGCCGCGCGGGTCACCCGCTGCACCTATCTGGGCAGCGTCATGGAAT
>NZ_JBGFFF010000260.1:0-3886 GCF_056175785.1 Acidovorax sp. LjRoot204 | reverse complement strand
ATCGCATCCGAGGTGAAGATCGCCAGATTGCGCAGCTGAATCGCCTGCTCGTTCACGCCGTCGTTGAGGGCACCCAGGGTTTTGACGATGGGTATCCGGACATCGATCACGTCCTTGAGCTCCGCGCGCTGGTTGGCTGACCGTACCAGGCCCACAGCCCCCAAAGCGACCAACAGAAGCACCATGACGGCAAATGCCACAGCCAGCCGGGTTGAAATCTTGAGCTGATTCATCCTTTTTCTCCTCTGTGTTGATCTTTTGCAGTTGGCAGCCACATTACCTGTGCACAGCCGATCTCACCAGCCCTATTTCGTCACTGCTGAGCAGGGCCTCGATGTCCATCACGATCAGCATGCGCTCGCCCAGGCTGGCAATGCCAGTGACAAAGGCCGGGTCCACATGGCCCTGCCGCTCGAACTGGGGCGTGGGCTTGATGAGGTCGGGAGTGAGCGAGACCACATCGGCCACCGCATCCACCACCGCGCCAATCACGGTAGAGCCGATGTCCAGAATGATCACCACGGTGAAGTCGGTGTAGCTGGCTTCAGGGCATTGCAGCTTCACCCGCAGATCCAGGATGGGCACGATGCGGCCGCGCAGATCGATCACGCCCTTGATGAAGTCGGGCGATTGCGCCAGGCGCGTGGGTCTCTCGTATGAGCGGATCTCCTGCACGCGCAGGATGTCAATGCCGTACTCCTCCGCACCCAGGCGGAAGGTCAGGAATTCACGAGCGGCTGCGGTGGGGCTTGGGGCCAGCGCGCGGTGCGCAGAGTGGGTGGCGGCAGGCGCAGCGGCGTCGGCAATAGCGGTCATGGCGCGGGCTTTCAGGCGGTTGGAACGGGAGGGTTGCGGACAGCGCCAGAACGCGACGAACGCAAAAGCTATCCAAAGCATAGCAGCGCACGGTTGCAAAATGTGACATTCGCGGGCAATCCCCCCCGCAATCCAAAGGGGACTCCCCCGGTCCGGGCGGGGGCAATTGGAGAGCTTGCTCCATTTCGCGCCCCGCCTTGGTGCGCAAAAACTGCTACCGTCGCACGACCCGCCTGCCTTGCCCGGCAGGCGCCCGTTTTGGAACGACGACTTGATGCCTCTCTTCTCCGACCGCAAATCCGCTGCCCCTGACCACATGCCACCGCCCAGCCTCCCCTTGCTGGCGCTGGAGCTGCGGGCCCCCTGGGAATTTGGCGCCGTGCTGCCCGCATGGCCCGTTCTGCAGCGCGCTCCACTGGGCGATGGCCACACGGTCATCGTGTTTCCGGGCCTGACAGCTGGCGACGCCACCACCCTGCCCCTGCGCCGCTACCTCGAATCGCGCAACTACAACCCGCTGGGCTGGGGCCAGGGCCTGAACCTGGGGCCGCGCGATGGCGTGCTGGAGAACGCCAAGGCCCAGCTGCAGCAAGCGGTGGATGCCAGCGGCAACAAGGTGAGCCTGGTGGGCTGGAGCCTGGGCGGCATCTACGCCCGCGAGCTGGCCAAGGAAATGCCCGACCTGGTGCGCTGCGTGGTGACCCTGGGCACACCCTTTGCCGGGCCCCACACGTCCACCAACGCATGGCGCATTTACCAGTTCGCCAGCGGCCGCAGCATCGAGCGCGAAACCGAGAACTACAACCTGCCCGAAGCACCCCCGGTGCCCACCACCAGCATCTACTCCCGCACCGATGGCGTGGTGGCATGGCGCGGCAGCATCCAGGCGCCCGCCGACCACAACCCCCACACCGAGAACATCGAGGTGGTGGCTAGCCACTTTGGCATCGGCCTGAACCCCAGTGCCTGGTGGGCCGTGGCCGACCGTCTGGGCCAGCCGCACGGGCCAGGCGTGGTGTGGCRGCCGTTCCAGCGCCCCCAGCTGCCAGGGCTGCATCTGGTGTATCCCAACCCGCACCGCTGACCGGCACGTGCAGCAGCGCATCCGACTACGCCGACGCGAAGCGCTCGCCCACAAAAAAGCACGCAGAAGGTAGCCCCCTCTGCGTGCTTTCTTGCTTTGCTTTTGATAGCCGTCAACGCATTTTCCACCTGCGCTTGCAGCCGTTTTGACCTGATTTCTTCACCCAGGGACCTGCGCAGCCCTGGTCAGAAGCTCTCCCAGTCGTCGTCGCTTCCCGCAGCCTTGGGTGCCGGGGCCGGGCTGGGCGCTGCAGGCTTGGCGGCGGGTGAGGCTGCCGGGCTGCTGGCCTTGGGCGCCGCCAGGCTGGCGGCGGATTTGCTGCCGGTCTTGGCGCTTTTGCCCAGGCTGGTGCTGCGGGCCGCGGCTTTGTAGCTGGGCGCTGCAATGGGGGTGCGGGTGGGGGCTGCCGTGTGGCGGTTCTGGCTGTAGCTGCTGTTCGTGCTGCTAGCGTCGAGCTTGAACACGGCCACGGCGTTGACCAGTTCTCCGGCCTGGGCGTTCAGCGCGCTGGCGGCCGCGGCCATTTCTTCCACCAGGGCGGCGTTTTGCTGGGTGGCCTGGTCCATTTGCGTGACGGCTTCTCCCACTTGGCCTACGCCTGCGCTTTGTTCGCTGCTGGCGGCGCTGATCTCTCCCATGATGTCGGTCACTCGCCGGATGGCGCTGACGACTTCGGTCATGGTGGCTCCGGCCTTGTCGACCAGGGCGGTGCCTTGTTCCACGCGTTCCACGCTGGCGGTGATGAGGGCTTTGATTTCCTTGGCGGCTTCTGCGCTGCGTCCTGCCAGGTTGCGTACTTCTCCGGCCACCACGGCAAAGCCCCGGCCTTGTTCGCCGGCGCGGGCGGCTTCCACGGCTGCGTTGAGCGCCAGGATGTTGGTCTGGAAGGCGATGCCGTCGATGACGCTGATGATGTCTGCGATCTTGTTGCTGCTGGCGTTGATGCCTTTCATGGTCTCGACCACTTCGGCCACCACGTCTCCGCCTTGCACGGCCACGGTGCTGGCGCTCACGGCCAGCTGGTTGGCGGCTCGCGCGTTGTCGGCGTTCTGGCGCACGGTCGAGCCCAGCTCTTCCATCGAGGCGGCTGTTTCTTCCAGGGCCGAGGCCTGCTGTTCCGTGCGCGCGCTCAGGTCGTTGTTGCCCGAGGCGATTTGGGCGCTGGCTGAGGCCACGCCTTCGGCGTTCTGGCGCACCGAGCTGACGGTGTTGACCAGGCTTTGCTGCATGCGCTGCAGGGCGCTGAGCAGGTGGCCGGTTTCGTCCTTGGACTGCACGACGATCTGGCCGCTCAGGTCGCCACTGGCCACGCGGTCGGCCGCTTCCACCGCCTGCGCCAGGGGGCGGGTGATGGAGCGGATGATGGTGATGGCCAGAAAGATGGCGATGGMGATGGCCAGCGCACCCGCGATGAGCACATCGCGCTGCAGCGACACGGCGGCAGCTTCGGCGCGCGCGCCGGCGTCCACAGTTCTCTGCGATTGAAATTCAAACTGTTCGTCTATGGCGGCCATGTAGGCCCGCTGCGCAGGGCGCAGTTGCTCTTCCAGCAGCTTCAGGGCTTCGTCGCGCTGCCCTTGCTGGAGCGTCGTGAGGTATTGATCTCTCAGCTTCAAGAAATCACCGCGCCGCTGCTGCATGCGCGCCATCAGCTCCTTCCCCTTTTCAGAGGTGACCAATGCAGTCAGGGTTTTGTATTGCGCATCGACATCCGCCGCAGAAGCGGAAATCTGGTTTGTCGCCGATTTCACGATCGCATCCGAGGTGAAGATCGCCAGATTGCGCAGCTGAATCGCCTGCTCGTTCACGCCGTCGTTGAGGGCACCCAGGGTTTTGACGATGGGTATCCGGACATCGATCACGTCCTTGAGCTCCGCGCGCTGGTTGGCTGACCGTACCAGGCCCACAGCCCCCAAAGCGACCAACAGAAGCACCATGACGGCAAATGCCACAGCCAGCCGGGTTGAAATCTTGAGCTGATTCATC
>NZ_JBGFFF010000259.1:0-3900 GCF_056175785.1 Acidovorax sp. LjRoot204 | reverse complement strand
GTCACATCCAGCTCGCCCAGGTCGGGCGGTGCATCCAGGCCAGGCGGCAGCGGGATGACAGGCGCGGGGCCCATGGTGGGCACGGCCGGCAGGTCCAGCGGGTCGATCTTGGCCGGCACCACGGGCGCCGCGCGCTTCTCGGGCGCCGATGGCAGGTCAGGCCGCGCCACGTTCTCCTTGAACGTGGTGATGGCTTCGCTGATGGCGTTGCTCAGGTCGGGCGAGCTGATGCTGTAGTCGCCATCGGCCAGGTCAATGGCCTCCTGTGTCTTGGCGTCAGCCAGAGCCGATTTGGTCTGAACGATGCCCCACAAAGCATTGATCAGGGCCTCGGCAAAGACAATCGAGTACAGCCCGTTGTCGTCTACATCCACAAGGTCGGTGGTTGCCATGGTCAGATTCTCCGTTTCAGTTCGTTGACGACAAACTCCATGCGCTCCAGCGTGAAGTCGGCCCCCTCTTGGTTGTAGATTTCCAGCTCCAGGTAGTGGGCGCGCAGGCCCTTGCCGAAGTCGGCGCGCTGCGTGGCCATGAAAGCGTCGGCGCTGCGGGTCTGGTACAGGTAGGACTTGCCCTCTGGCGTGGTCACGCGCACCACCATCTGGCCTGTGCTCTTGACGCCCAGATAGGCGTAGCTGATGCCCTTGAGCGCCGGGCTGCCGAAATCGCGCTTGCCCAGGTTGATGGATGCGCGAATGGGTGCGCCGGCGTCGTCTTCGCCCACCAGCTCAAAGATCCCGGCCTCGGAGGCGCCGTAGTTGCGCCCGCCGATGCGCGCGAAACTGTTGAACGGGAAGTTCTCGTAGGCGGCGCTGCCGCTCTCGGGGTTCACAGACCACACCGACAGGTTTTTGCCGGGCTCGCCCATGGCCACACCGCCGTACACCACCGCCTCGATGGCTGCGCTGATGACCTGCTGCGCGTCGTAGCCCGCCACGGCCTGCGCCCCGGCGGTCAGCTGATCGGTGAAGGTGCGCTGTGTGTCGATGGTGGCGCTGGCCACCAGGGGCGTGGGCAAACTGGCGGTGATGACCAGGATGCCGGCCAGATTCAAAGCGGTTTTGCCGGTGCTCACCAGGGCCACGTCCACCACGCGCTGCGCATTCCAGGTCACGCCCATGCGGCCAAGGGTGGCGAACTCCATGATCCAGCTTTGCGAGCCGCGCATGGAAGTAGCCACCCTGCCCCGGGCCTCATGGCGCACAGCTGGCGACACCGAGGCGTCGAAGCCTGCGGACACCTGGCCCACGGTGTAGATGCCGCGATGCGGGTAAGTGGCCAGGCCCTCGGCCCAGAGATCCACGCCACGGGCGAATCCGATCAGCTCTGCGCCGTAGTCGTTGCCGTCAGCGTTGGCGCCCAGCATCATTTCTGCCGCGCCGAAGGCGTAGGCGTAGTCCCCGCCGATGGCATCCAGGCGGAAAACGGGCGCGGAGCCGTCGCCAGTTTCACCGGTGTAGCCATATCCCACGGCGTCCAGACCGCCCAGCTGGGCCAGGCCGTTGCCCTCGTCGCGGTCGGAGCCGTAGGCCCACAGCGTGCCCAGGCCAGCAAGGCTCTCGCGCTGCTCACCCGTGGCGCCCAGGTACAGATCGGCCGCGCCAAACGCATAGCCGTAGTCGCCGCCCAGGGCCGAAAGCTGAAACGCCGCAGCGCCACTGCCAGTTGCATCCAGCGCTTCCAGCATGGGGTCGGTCAGCTCATCGTCGGCCGCGTAGATGGCCGCCGACAGGCGTGCAGCGCTACCTCCCAGGTAGGAAGGCGACTCGGCCACCAGCACGTCTTGGATGTAGTACCGCACACGCCCCGCGATCAGCGTGATCTTGCATTCATGACCAGGGCTGACGGGCGACGAATTCACCAGGTACACAGTTTCGCCAGGAGCGGGAGGAACTCCGGCCRGTGGGCTGATGTGCACGTAGGCCAGTCCCTTTTCGATCTTGAACCCGTGGACGATGTGGCTTTGCGCCGTGTCGGCGGTGGGCGCTGAGATTGCGAGGCCGGCCACCACGCCATCGGTCACACCAGCGCCCACCTTGAAGGTGGTCTGCAGCGGGTCGGTGAGCGCGCGCCCAGACCAGGCGGTGGCATCCCAGGCGGGAGGAACAGGCGTGCTCACCGCCGGCGGCGGGGCTGGCGGGTAGATGGTTTCCGTTGCGGTTTCGTACACCGTCACGACGCCAGCTGCCACCCGTTTCCAGTAGATCGTCTGCTGGGTGGGGAAAACGCGCCCATCAGCGAGCGTGACGTAGTTGATGATGTTCTGCGAGAAATCAGCCTGATCGGCCGTCGCCACCTGCACCAGCTTGGTCTGCGGATACGAGCGTGCCACCTTGTAGGTGCGCACGATGGGCGCAGGTGCCGGAGCTGGCGGCGGCGGCGCGGTGAAGCGCTGGATCTTCTCCAGGGTGTTTGCCATGTCAGCGTTCCTCAAATTCAGGGTGGGCCGGGTCCACGTCGTCCGGGTACAGCAGGCTGCCAATATCCCCGGTGTAGTGCAGCTCCGGGCTGCGCCACAGGACGTTGAGCAGCTGCGGGTCAAGGTTGGACGGGCCGGAGAAATCCACCACGCGGCGCATGGTGGTCACATCGCCGCTGGTCGCACACACGCTGGTCGGCACCTGCCAGCCCTCGTACAGCGCCACCAGCTCGGGCGGGACGGCAGCATTGGCACCTTCTGCGGGCTTTGAGGGCGCCGACATGCTCAGCATGAAGCGGGTAAGCACCGTGGCGTCGCTGACTGCGAAGCCGTCACCCGACTCCAGGCCTTTGGCAGCCTTGTACTCGGCCAAGTTGTCCACCATGGGCATGCACTCAGCGGGCAGGCGCTGCCCGGTCCAGGTATCGCCGTAGTCGTTGGTCATCCATACCGTCACCGGATAGGCGTCGGGATAGGTGCCCCAGGTCTTTTCTGGGTAGGTCACGGCCGTTGTCACCGCGGCGATAGTGAAATTGCCCGGGCCCATGGAGTACCGGTGTCCGGGCAGCTTCTGCGGAAAGAACAGCGGCCATTCCTGGGCATAGGTGCCTGGCGCGGTGTAGTCGCGGAAGGAGATGYAGGCCCACATGGCATCCATGGGCCAGTCCTTGCGCACAAAGTTCTCGCCGTTGGCGTCGGACACAAAGAAGCGCAGCGCGCGCTGCACCGCTTGGCGCCGCGTGTGCAGTGCCAGATCCTCGTCGGTCGGAGGAACGGCAGGACGACCGTAGGCGGCGATGGCCACGCGCCCACCACCCATTGGGGCCGCGATGAAGCCTGAATGCCACGACACCGGCTGAAACGGATAGTCGTAGGTCACATCACTGCCTGTTCCGGGGTAGTCGTCGGTCAGCTCCACCGTGTCCTCTGGCATGTCCTCCACCAGAAACTCGGCTCGCTCCACAGTCCAGCTTTCCCCGAAATCGCGGGTGCGAACCAGGTGCGGCGCGGAGCCGACAGGCAGCCGCAGCGGGTGGGCGCTGTATTCCGCCACACCCTCGATGCGACCCACTTCCGTGCGCTCCTGCGGCACCAGAAGCGCCAACATGTGGCCCTTGCCCACCGCGTACAGCTTGGCCGGCCCTTGGTCGTTGTCCAGGAATCCAGCCGGTGATGCAGACAGGGTTTCGATACCCCACCACGCGGTTTCATAGATAGGCGTGCCCACGCCCCAGCCGGTCAGGTACAGCGGGTTCACCGAGTCCGGCAGCGTCGGCAAGTCCACGCGGCGCAGCTTGCGGGTCGCGGTGTTACCCACATAGGCCACGTACTTCGAGCGGTACTGCGAACTCTCGGAGGGCAGCAGGCCAAAGATGCAGAACACGTATCTGTCGGTTTGGTCCTTCCAGCCACAAGCGCAAAACGTGGGGTGCACGAACCCGTAAATGGTCTCAGCCACCAGCAAGGGCTCCACGTTGTCC
>NZ_JBGFFF010000258.1:0-3964 GCF_056175785.1 Acidovorax sp. LjRoot204 | reverse complement strand
GTGCTGCAGTCCGTCCCTGGCGCAGCTGCCGCACCCACTGTTGTCTTTTTTGCCAGAAAGTCCCGCCCATGACCGCCTCACGCGCCCTCCCAGCCTTCCCGCTCGCCGCCCTGCGCGGGGCGACCGGTGTTCCCAGCCGGGCCCGCCGCGCCGTCGGGGCCTGGGGGGTTTGGCTGGCGGCATGTGCACTGGCCGCGCCCGCTGGGGTCGCCCAGGCGCAGGAAGGCCCACAGATGAACCTACGGCGCGTGGAACTGACCGCCGGCATGCACCGCATCGACGCCCAGGTCGCCCTCACCCCCCAGGAGCGCCAGACCGGCCTGATGCACCGCAAGGAAATGCCCGCGCACGAAGGCATGCTCTTTGTGTTTGAGCAGCCCTCCCAGCAATGCTTCTGGATGAAGAACACCTTGCTGCCGCTCACGGCCGCCTTCGTTGCCGATGACGGCACCATCGTGAACCTGGAGGACATGAAGCCCCAGACACTGGATTCACACTGTTCGGCCAAGCCCGTGCGCTACGTGCTGGAGATGAACCAGGGCTGGTTTGCCAAGAAGGGCATCAAGGCCGGGGCCAAACTCAGTGGGACCCCGTTTGCCCGGCAGTGACGCCAAGGGCTGCAGATGCTACATATTCAATAGCAATAGAACCATAATTCACTAGCACATCCAGCCGAAAACACTTCAAATTTTCTGTCGTGCAACAAAAAACGGCCCTCGGGCCGTTTTTTGTTGCCTGCGCGATGTGGGCGCCACACCGCGACTGCGCGGGTCGATCAGGCGAAGTTGGCTTCAGCAAAMTTCCAGTTCACCAGCTTGTCGAGGAAGGTTTCGACGAACTTGGGACGCATGTTGCGGTAGTCGATGTAATACGCGTGTTCCCACACGTCCACCGTCAGCAGGGCCTTGTCGGCGGTGGTCAGGGGCGTGCCGGCGGCGCCGGTGTTGACGATGTCCACGCTGCCGTCAGCCTTCTTCACCAGCCAAGTCCAGCCCGAACCGAAGTTGCCCACGGCGGACTTCACAAAGGCTTCCTTGAAAGCGGCGTAGCTGCCCCACTTGGCGTTGATGGCTGCGGCCAGTGCGCCCGATGGCTCACCGCCACCCTGGGGAGCCATGCAGTTCCAGAAGAAGGTGTGGTTCCAGATTTGCGCAGCGTTGTTGTAGATGCCACCGCTGGCCTTCTTGATGATCTCTTCCAGCGTCAGGGATTCGAACTCGGTGCCCTTTTGCAGGTTGTTGAGGTTCACCACGTAGGCGTTGTGGTGCTTGCCGTGGTGGTACTCCAGGGTTTCCTGGCTGTAGTGCGGGGCCAGGGCGTCGATGGCGTAGGGCAGCGGGGGAAGGGTGTGTTCCATGGTGGTGTTTCCTCGTGGTTTGAAATTCTGGGATGCCGTCTGCAACGCGGGCTTTCCTGAGCAATGCAGTCGGACACAGCGCGAAGGGGGCATTGTAGGAACATCAGGTGACCTGTGCAGCATGTGGGCTCCCGGTTCCCCACCCGCAACGCCACAAACCGCCGCTGTCCTACAAAAAAGCCCTGCAGCCCTCTCCCTCCGCAATCCGCTCACAGCAACCGTGGCTGCGACACCGTCACATCCACGGCGCCGTCGGCCAGCGTGGCCCGCAGCGCGTCGCCCGGCTGAGCCTGGCGCACGCTGGTCACCGCCTGGCCGCTGGTATCGGTCAGCAGCGCATAACCGCGCTGCAGTACCAAGCGTGGGTCCAGCAGTTCCAGTCGCAAGGCAGCGCGGTCCAGCCGCTCGGCGTGCTGCGCAGCACTGCGTTGCAAAGCCTGGGGCAATTGGGTTTCCAGTGTTTGCTGGCGTTGCGCCAGGCGCTGCATTTTCAGGAGCACACCATGGCGCATGCGCTGCGCAAGGCGCGCCAGTTGCAGCTGCTGACGCGCCACCAGGCCCGAGGGACGGCCGAGGCGGGCTGCAGCCTGGTCCAGCCGCTGGTGGCGGGTATCCAGCTGGCGCTGCACTCCATCGCTGAGGCGGCCTGCCAGCAACCCCAGCGCGCCCAGCCAGACCTCGCGCGGCTCGGCCACCAGCTCGGCCGCTGCAGTGGGGGTAGGTGCACGCAGATCGGCGCAAAAGTCAGCGATGGTGAAATCGGTCTCATGCCCCACGCCGCTGACCAGGGGCACTGGGCTTTGCACGATGGTGCGGGCCAGCTGCTCGTCGTTGAAGGCCCACAGGTCCTCGATGGAGCCGCCTCCACGGACCAGCAAAATCACGTCAATAGGCGGATGCCGGTTCGAATCAGCCCCAGGCGCCTGCCCCGCTTGCGCGAGCAGATACAGTTTTGATAGCGCCGCAATGATCGACGGCGGGGCGGCCACACCCTGGACCTGCGCTGGCACCAGCACCACCGGAATGTGCGGCACACGCCGGCGCAACGCCGTGACCACATCGTGCAGCGCGGCTGCGCCGGCTGACGTGACCAGGCCAATGCCGCGGGGCTGCAGCGGCAGCGGGCGCTTGCGCGCCGTGTCGAACAGGCCTTCGGCGTCGAGCTGCACCTTGAGCCGCAGGAACTGCTCGAACAACGCGCCCTGCCCCGCGCGCTGCATGCTTTCCACGATGAACTGCAGGTCGCCACGTGCCTCATACACACCGAGACGCCCGCGCACTTCCACCAATTCACCATCGCGCGGCGAAAAGTCAAGCAACGTGGCTGCGCGTCGGAACATGGCGCAGCGCAACTGCCCGTTGGCGTCCTTGATCGAAAAATAACAATGWCCGCTSGACGCGCGCGAGAAGCCSGWAATCTCGCCGCGCACCGCGACMGGRTTGAAGCGCGCCTCCAGGGCATCAGCAATGGCGCGGCACAGCGCGCCAACTTCCCAGATACGGGGCGCCGCTGCTGGGCTTGAGCGGTCAAACATGAGAAACGGCGCGCGTTGGCGCCGCGCCCCCCCGGCGAGTACTCCACAGTTTCGAGCCAGCGGGAGTTGCCTTCAAACTGGGCACCCCAATCGGCCGCAAAACACGATAACACGTGCAAGCTGTTGATTTATATACATTTTTCACTGCACAATTTTTCATCAATCTGTTGCAAGCACGGCGCGAAGCCACTTTGCGAGGCTGTGGATGTGGGTTGCCCACAAAGTTATCCACAGTTTTTGTGGGTGAGCGCGGTGATGGGTGGCGTGCGCGATAACGTAACGGTTTGTGACGCAGTGGCCGCCGCAAGCTAGGCCATAATCGCCGATTGCTTTCATCTGCGCGGAGAGAGATTTGCTGTCCATCATACAAGCCGCAGGCTGGCCCATCTGGCCCCTGATCGCGTGTTCCGTCCTGGGACTGGCACTGATTTTTGAACGTTTTCTGGCCCTGAAAACGGCCCGCGTGGCCCCCCCCAAACTCCTCGACGAAGCCATCACGGTGTCGTCCAAGGCCTTGCCCACCCCCGACGTGGTGAACCAGCTGGCCCAGAACTCGGCCCTGGGTGAAGTGCTGGCCAGCGGCCTGCGCACCCTCAACAGCAACCCCCAGTGCAGTGAAACCGACCTGCGCGCCGCCATGGAAGGCACCGGCCGCGCGGTAGCGCACCGGCTGGAGAAGTACCTGTCGGCCCTGGCCACCATCGCTTCAGCCGCTCCGCTGCTGGGCCTGCTGGGCACSGTCATCGGCATGATCGAGATCTTYGGCTCGCAGGCCGGCGGCGGCGGTGTGGGCCAGGCCATGGGTGGCGGCAACCCGGCCCAGCTGGCGCATGGCATCTCCATCGCGCTCTACAACACCGCGTTTGGCCTGATCGTGGCGATCCCCTCGCTGATCTTCTGGCGCTACTTCCGGGCCCGCGTGGACGCGTATCTGCTCACGCTGGAGCTGGCGTCGGAGCAATTCGTTCGCCACATCCTGCGCCTGCGCAAAGCCAAGTAAGCGCCATGAACTTTCGTCCCCGCGCCAAGGATGAGCCCGAGATCAACCTGATCCCGTTCATCGACGTGCTGC
>NZ_JBGFFF010000257.1:0-4017 GCF_056175785.1 Acidovorax sp. LjRoot204 | reverse complement strand
GCCCATGGCGATTGATGTGGTGTACGAAGACGAGCACTTGCTGGTGGTGAACAAGCCCGCAGGCTTGGTTGTGCACCCTGCGCCAGGCAACTGGAGCGGCACCTTGCTCAACGGCCTGCTGGCCCGCGACGACAAGGCACTGCGGGTGCCACGGGCTGGTATCGTTCATCGCCTGGACAAGGACACCAGCGGTCTTATGGTGGTCGCCCGGGACCGTGCGACCATGGACGCCCTGGTGGCGCTGATTGCCGAGCGCAAGGTCAAGCGCCAGTACGTGGCCATGGCGCATGGTGCCTGGATGGGGGGGGCGACCCGCTCGGTGGATGCCCCCATCGGGCGGGACCCTCGCAATCGCCTGCGCATGGCGGTGGTGGACTTGGCGGTACACCCTGGCAAAACCGCCCGCACGGATTTCCTGTGTCTGGAGGGAAGCGAGCGTGGTTGCTGGGTGCAGTGCACCTTGCACACCGGGCGCACGCACCAGATTCGCGTGCACATGGCGTCTCTGCGCCATCCTTTGGTGGGCGATGCCTTGTACGGTGGCGCACCGGTCGGCGCCTTGCAACGCCAGGCCCTGCACGCCTACCGGTTGGCTTTTGCGCATCCGGTGACGGGGGATCCTCTGGAGTTCCGTGCCCCTGTACCCGACGATATTCGCCGGGCGCTGTCAGAATGGGGCCTGGGCTACAATGCGCCCTGAACGGCCGTGACGGCCCTAGCCCGCAGCCGGAATCCCGCCGGGCTCTACCAACGCACCAGCGCCATTGCGCGGTGCACCAATGATTGCCCCTGCTGTTGATGTGACACCCGTTGCAACGCGTGGCACTTTTCCAGGAATCGCTGAACCATGAACACGGTGGATGCCAAAAGGGTCCTCGAAACTGCGTTGATCTGCGCGCAGCAGCCCGTGCCCGTGCGCGAGCTGCGGGTGCTGTTCAATGACGCGCTGGGGTCCGA
Organism: Acidovorax sp. LjRoot204; assembly: GCF_056175785.1. NCBI lineage: Bacteria > Pseudomonadati > Pseudomonadota > Betaproteobacteria > Burkholderiales > Comamonadaceae > Acidovorax > Acidovorax sp. LjRoot204. The sequence continues at coordinate 3,060 of NZ_JBGFFF010000257.1, read as the reverse complement.
CACCCTCAAGGTGCTGTTGCAGGAACTGCAGCTTGATTGGGCGCAGCGTGGGGTGGAGCTGGTACAGGTGGCGACGGGATGGCGCTTCCAGAGCCGTCCTGAAATGCGTGAATACCTGGACCGTCTGCATCCCGAAAAACCGCCTCGCTACACCCGGGCCACCATGGAAACCTTGGCCATCATTGCCTACCGGCAACCGGTCACGCGCGGGGATATCGAGGACATTCGGGGTGTGACGGTCAACAGCCTGATCATCAAACAGTTGGAAGACCGGGGTTGGGTGGAGGTCATTGGCCACCGCGAAACGGTGGGGCGCCCGGCGTTGTTCGCCACGACCCGCCAGTTTCTGGACGATATGGGCCTGCATTCTCTGGACCAACTGCCGGTGCTCGATGACCCGACAGGCAATGCGAATGTGTTGGAAGCCATGGCAGCCGCCGCCCAGGTAGCCATCGGGGGTGAGCCTGATCTGCTGGCGGCTTTGCCGCACGAAGTCGGTGGGCAAGAGCCAGTGGAGTCTGTGGAGGCTGTGACTGATATGGGTGACAGGCGACCCGTGGATGATTTTTTTCAGAATGTGGAGACTGATCTCCGCGACGACCATGTTGATACCTCGGGTGGTATCCAGGGAAATACTTGATGAACGACTCGACCTCCGAAAATCCGGCCGAAGTGCCTGGGTTGAATGCCGCTGATACGGTACCTGCTGTCAAAAAGCCGGCTGCTAAGCGGGCTCCTCGCAAAAAGGCGGAAGCTGTCCTTGCCGAGGAAGCGGTGCCTGAAGCTGTGGTGGCGATGCAGGTCGGTACTTCGGCGCCTGTGTTGGAAGCTGCAGCGCCAGAGGTGCCTTTGGCCCAGGTGCAGGCGGTCGCCATGGACTCGATATCTCCTGAGGCGGTCGTATCGGCGGCCGACGGCGAGGGCAATACTCGGCAGGCAGGGAGGCCCCCTCGTGGCGAATCTCGTGAACGGCCTCAGCGTCCTGATGGGGCAGGGCGCGACAAGCGCAGAGCTGCCCCTGTCGTTGAGGGCTATCAGTTTGAGGATGTCGTGTCCGGTCGTTTCGACGAAGAAGATGCCTCCGCAGACGCGGTGCCGCAGAAGCGGGTGCTGCTGCCGCAGGTCGAGACACCTAAACTGCACAAGGTGCTGGCCCAGGCAGGGCTGGGATCGCGGCTGGAGATGGAGCAATTGATCCTGGAGGGGCGGATTTCGGTCAACAACGAACCTGCTCACATCGGACAGCGCATTCAGTTTGGCGATCAGGTCAAGGTCAACGGCAAGCCGATCCGCTATCGCATCGACCCCCCTCCGGCGCGCGTAATCGCGTATCACAAACCTGTGGGCGAGGTCGTGACCCATGACGATCCCCAGAATCGACCCACCGTCTTTCGCAAGCTGCCCCGACTCATGCAGGGCAAGTGGCAGTCGGTAGGACGCCTGGACCTGAACACGGAGGGTCTCTTGCTGTTCACCAGCTCGGGCGAGCTGGCGAACAAACTGATGCATCCACGCTTTGGGTTGGAGCGCGAGTACGCCGTTCGGGTGCTGGGTGCTCTGAGCAACGAGGAAAAACAAAAACTGCTGGACGGCGTGCGCCTGGATGACGGTATGGCATCGTTTGGTTCCATCGAGGACGGTGGTGGAGAGGGTTCCAACTGCTGGTACCGGGTCACCATCTCCGAAGGCCGCAACCGTGAAGTACGCCGCATGCTCGAGTCGGTGGGTCATGCGGTCAGCCGCCTGATCCGCATCCGCTACGGTGCCATGGTGCTGCCGCGCGGCYTSAAGCGCGGMGCCTGGMTGGAACTGGACGAGAGTGATATCCGCGCACTGGTTCAGGCAGCAGGTGCTGGGCGCCCCGAGCCTGTTGAGGGACGTCCTGAAGGGGCTGGTGCTGGCGGGCGCAATKGCAAGCCGCGCAACCGTGGCCGTGGTGGACCRCGCGGTGATGGCTCGCGTCGGGACATGTCGCAGCCTGCCGTCCCTGGTGGCCCCCGTGGCCAGAAGCCGCGCCGCGATGGCGGCCAGGGCCCTGCCCGTGGCAACAACGCTGCAGGGGGCGATCGCCAGCGTGGGGGCTCGGCACAGCCCGATCCGATGAAAACGTCGGTGGGCTACATCGGCATGGACAGCCTCTCGCGCCACCGCCAGGACAAACGACGCCCCGGTGGCGGCGGTCCCCGGCGCGGAGGTGGTGGGCGCTGAGTGCTCCTGCCTTCACGCTCCCCGGTTAGAATCGAGGGCTTTGTCCGGTGGACAAACGAATCACAGCAACAACCATTCAGGAAATCAACATGGCAATCGAACGCACTCTCTCCATCATCAAGCCCGACGCAGTGGCCAAGAACGTCATCGGTCAGATCTACGCTCGTTTTGAAGCTGCCGGCCTCAAGGTCGTGGCAGCCCGCATGGCCCACCTGTCGCGTCTGGAAGCCGAGCAGTTCTATGCAGTGCACAAAGAGCGTCCTTTCTTCAAGGACCTGGTGGACTTCATGATCTCCGGCCCTGTGATGATCCAGGCCTTGGAAGGCGAGAACGCCATCSYCAAGAACCGYGAMCTSATGGGCGCMACSGACCCCAAGAAGGCRGMMSCKGGCACCATCCGCGCCGACTTCGCYGACAGCATCGACGCTAACGCTGTGCACGGCTCCGACGCCGCTGAAACCGCACAGGCCGAAGTGGCATTCTTCTTCCCCGGCCTGAATATCTACTCGCGCTGAGATGGTGATGCTCCCCATGCCCGCACCCACCTTGGTGGGAGTCCAGTGTCATGGGGGTAGCTATGCCTGGTCTCCAGTGGGTTTGGCACCATGAGCACGAATCTGCTGGAATTCGACCTCGACGGTCTGGCGGCGTTTTGCGAGCGGCTGGGGGAAAAGCGCTTCCGCGCCACCCAGCTGTTTCGTTGGATTCATCAGCGCGGTGCCAGCGATTTCGACGCCATGAGCGACTTGGCCAAGGCCTTGCGTGACAAGCTCAAGGGCTGCGCGCAGGTCGAGTCACTGCCCGTTATTTCAGAGCATGTGTCCTCGGACGGCACTGTGAAGTGGCTGTTTG
>NZ_JBGFFF010000256.1:0-4023 GCF_056175785.1 Acidovorax sp. LjRoot204 | reverse complement strand
AGATAGGCCAGATTGGCAATGGTCTTGTCCTCGTCGGGGTCCCAATCGGTCGGAGCCTTGGTGCAAAGGTCTGGGTAGATATTGCACATGTCTTGAAGGATGCGGCGCTGCAGTTCGCGGTCCAGCTTCATAAGGGATACCTCCTTGTTGTCGGGCTAGCTCAAGTTGCGCGGGTGGGCGGCCATGCATAGCGATGTTTCGCGGCCATGGCCAAGCCACCTCAACAAAGATGACTTTCTGTCGGCAGAGGTCAAGTTGCCTTTGATGAACCAGGGCGAGCTGCCCGACTTGGCTTCGTTGGTGCAGGTGTGGGTGCGGGAGCCGTACCAAGCAGTTCCCCGACTTCTAGTTGTCGACGTATCGCGTCTGCCCGCTCCATGAACATTGGAAGCAATGCAATCGCGTGCTCGGGTTTGGCGGCTTTGCCAAACACTGATTGGGCAGAGGCCCATGCGAGTTCCATGGTGTCGTTCAGTTCGACTGCTGCATCTCTGAAATGGGTGGGGATGCCTTTGCGTGAAATCGCTTTGTCGAATACGTCGAGCGTCATGTCTGCCCCTTCTGGCATTGGTGATGTAGGAGTTGCCATCGTAAGCCGGAAGAGGGCAGGCGCCCGGTTCCACGCCCACGGCCATGCCGCCGGGTTTCTGCTCCTTTCCCACATGGTGTGCCGCGCGCAGGCAAGTGCGTGGTGCTTCGCATGCCTGCGTGGTGGGTGCTTTCTTTTCTCTATTCGTTTCCATTCGGCGCCCCTCTCGTTCATGGCCGCAGTGTCATGCGGGCGGGGCGCTTTTGTCAGTAACAACACATCGGGGGCGCTGTGATGATGAATGTGCTTGATGCCGCGTACAACGTGGTGAACGACTATGAAGGCGGGGCGGCCAGCCTGGGCCCTCGCATTGGCAAGGCTGGCACCACGCTGAGCCATGAGGTGACCTGCACGGGCACTGCAAAGCTGGGCCTGGAGACTGCTGTGAAGCTCACGGTTTTGTCGAGGGACTACCGCATCCTGGAGGCGTTTGCAGCCCAGTGTGGGCGCGGAACCTTTCAATTGCCCAGCGTGCTGGCTGAGGGCGGCGACAACGTGCTGGCCCGGCTGGGTGATGTGCTGCGTGAACAAAGCCACGTGGTGCGCGAGGTGAGCGAGTCGCTGGAGGATGGCCAGATCACCGAGAACGAGCGGGACAGCATTCGCCGCGAGGTGGGGCAGTTGATTGCCACGGCGACGCAGCTGCAGGCGGAGGTAGACCGGGCCTATGAAGTGAGTGCTGCCCGGCGGCAAGGGGGTGCGGCATGAGGCCCGCCGGTGAGATCCGCAAGGCGCTGCTAGATGCCTGCGCAGCCCTGGCCAGTGGGGTGCAAGACCCTGAGCACGGGCCCAGCCTGCGCGAGATTGCACACCGGGCCTGCGTGGGGCTGGACTCTGCACAGGACACCATGAAAAACATGGTGCGGGCTGGCGTGGTGCACCGCGTGAACACGCGCAGGGTGGACTACCGCAATAAGCCGGTGGCTGAGTACCGGCCCGGCGCGATGACGCTGGCCGCAAATGATGCTGTTGCTGCCCTTACTGGCGCCGTGCGGGCCTGGGGGTAATCGGATGCTGTTGAACCAAGCCGCTGGCGGGAGGGACGCCGGTTTGTACCCGGCTATGTGTGCGGGAGGGCCTGCACATGGGTGAGCCGACTTCGGCAACTTCAACCACACCACCCGCACCGCCGCAAGTTGAGCCGCCTGTATGGGACACCATACCGGCCCGCCTCGCGCAGGCGCAGCAGTGGGTGCTGTGGAAGTTTGAATGGGATGCGAAGCGCAGCGCTTGGCTGAAGGTGCCGTATTACGTGCAGGGCGGGCGCCGCACGGGCGGGCAGGGTGACGACCGTGACCGCATGCGCCTGGCTACCTTGCCGGTGGTGCGGCGCGCGTTTGAGCGTGCTGCGGGCACTGAGAAGGCCTGGACAGGGATTGGCTTTGGCTTTCTGCCAGGCGATGGCCTGATAGGCATTGACCTGGACAAGTGCTTTAACCCGGCCACCGGCCAGCTGGGCGACCGTGCTGCCAAGATCGTGCAGGCGTTCCATTCGTTCACGGAGTTCTCGCCATCGGGCAAGGGCCTGCACATTTACGTGGAGGGCCACACGGCCACGGCCAAGTCGAACGACATTGGCGTGGAGATGTTTTGCGAGAAGCAATACTTCACCGTGACCGGCAGGCACATGGAGGGCACGCCCCTGGAGGTGTTGCTTGCCGAGGATGGCGCCATCAAGCGCATGCACGCCACGATTGCCGAGGCCAAGCAGAAGTACCAGGGGGCAGCGCCTGCGAAGGCTGCACCGCGCAGCGCCCATGTTCCGGGTGGGCGCGAGGGGCGGGATGATTTCGCCTACGTAAACGGCGAGGCCATGAAGGCTTTGCATGCCTGGGTGCCAACGCTGTTCGGGGGCAAGGAGTCGGCCAGCGGGCAGGGCTACCGGGTGACCAGCAAAGCGCTCGGGCGGGACCTGCAGGAGGATCTGTCGATCAAGCCCGAGGGCATCGTGGATTTCGGTGTGGCCGACATGGGGGACCATCGCCAGGGTAAGCGCACACCGGTTGACCTGGTGATGGAGTGGGGCCCCGGCACGGCCAAGCCCGCCGAGGCCTTGAAGTGGCTTGCGCAGGTGATGGGCATCCAGCTGAGCCCAACGCCAGCACCCCGCGCGAAAAATTCGGCTCCCGCTGGGGGGGCAGATGACGCGGGCGCAGCGCCTGCAGCTGCACCTGCGGCTGATGGTGGCGGGGGTGGCAAGCCGCCGCGCCAGCGCCGTGGCGGCGGGGGTGATGACGGCGACGAAGATGCGGACGGCGACCTGGTGGAGCTGTACAACAAGCTGGTGATGCATCGCGGGCGGCCCATGGATTGCCGCGAGAACGTGATGTATGCGCTGCTGCTGGACCCTGAGCTGAAGGGCTTGGCCAAGCTGAATGACTTCACCCGCTTGATTGAGCGCAGCCGCGCAACGCCCTGGGGGCACGCTGCGGGCGAGTGGGACGAAGAGGACGACCTGATGCTGGGGGAGTACCTGCTGCGGTCTCATCGCCTGGGCGTGAAAGCTAAGGGCACCCTGCGCGATGGTGTGTTGATGGCGGCGCGTTCGCATCGCTTTAACCCGGTGGTGGACCTGATCAAGGCTGAGACCTGGGACCGTGTGGACCGCCTGGATACGTGGTTGTCGCAGGTGTATGGGTTCCCTGAGCGCAAGGACCCTGCGGAGCGTGAGCGGCTGCAGGAGTATGCGCGCCTGATCGGTCGGTGCTTCTTCATGGGCTTGGTCAAGCGTGYCATCCAGCCAGGGTGCAAGTTCGATTACATGCTGATCATCAAGGGGGAGCAGGGCCTGACGAAGTCCACTGCTTTCCGGGCTATTGCGGCGCCGTTCTTCACCGACAACGGCACGAAGGTGGGGGAGAAGGATTCCCTCATGGCGCAGCAGCTGGCGTGGATCGTGGAGTCGGCCGAGCTGGAGTCGTTGAACAAGGCGGACAGCACGGCCATCAAGCAGTATCTGAGCGTGCAGGAAGATCTGTACCGGCCACCGTATGGCGCGCAGATGATCAAGGCGCCACGGCACTTTGTGAACGTGGGCACAACCAATGCGGACACCTTTCTGAAGGATGCCACGGGCGACCGGCGGTTTTGGCCGCTCGAGGTGTTATCGGTGAATGTGGAGCTGTTGCGCGAGTTGCGCGGGCAGCTGCTGGCCGAGGCGCTGCACCGCGTGCTGGCCGGGGAACAGTATTGGCCCAGCCGCGAGGATGAGAAGCGGCTGATCTTCCCTGAGCAAGAGCAGTTCAAGCGGGGCGACTCGTGGGAAGACCTGTTGCACGACATCGTGAACGAGCAGATGTCGCACAAGGTGGGGGAGCCTGCGGGCGCAACCATCGATTTCTGGGCCACCACGAAGCTGTATGCAGCCCTAGGCATCAAGCCCGACCGCATCGACGGCCAAGGCAACATGGATGAGCGAATGGCCCGTGCCATGA
>NZ_JBGFFF010000255.1:0-4029 GCF_056175785.1 Acidovorax sp. LjRoot204 | reverse complement strand
GCCCGTAGCGCAGCGAAGGGACGCGCGCAGTAGGGTCGCCCTTTCTTTGGTGACTTTCTTTCGGCGACGCGAAAGAAAGTTACTCGCACGCCGGGCGACTCCCGGCCTCCGTCCTCAACCCGAGCACGCCGCCAGACCGGCACCCACACTCACAAACTACAAAAACAATAGCTACCAGCGCTTAATGGATAAGCGCCAGAGCCCAAAAAGACTTCAAAAAATCAAACCCACCCCGCATCCACCTTGAACTCCTGCGCCGTACACATCGCCGCATCGTCCGACGCCAAAAACAACACCATTCGCGCAATGTCATGCGGCCGCAGCTTGTCCGGCAAACACTGGTTGCGCGCCAGCTCCTTCTCGCCCTCGGCGTCCAGCCACAGCTTGATCTGCCGCTCCGTCATCACCCACCCCGGCGACACCGTGTTAATGCGGATCCGGTCCTGCCCCAGCGTCTTGGCCAGCCCGCGCGTGAGGCCGTTCACCGACGACTTGGCAATCGCATAGCAGGGGTAGCCCGTGCCCTTGCCCTGCCAGCCGGTGGAGCCCAGGTTGATCACCGAGCCCGCGCCCAGCCTGCGCATGCCCGGCACCACGGCCTGGATGGCGAAGAAGGCGGGGCGCTCGTTGATGGCCATGCGCTCGTCGTAGTACTCGGGCGTCACGGACTCCAGCGTGTGCCGGTCATCGCTGGCCACGTTGTTCACCAGCACTGCAAAGTCGCTGCCCAGCTCGGCCGCCGCTTCGGCCACACAGGCTTGCAGGGCGTTCACATCGCGCACATCACACACACGCCACCAGGGGCGGGGCAGGCCTGCGTCGGCAATGTGCTGGGCCAGGGCTTCGCTCGCGTTGCGCGCCACGTCCACAAACGCCACGCGGGCACCTTGCTCGGCAAACGCCGCCACGATGGCCGCGCCAATGCCGCTGCCGCCGCCCGTCACAAACACGGCGCGGCCTTGCAGGCTGGGGAATTTCGCCAGGCCCTGGGGGGCGCCGGTGGCATCGGTCGACGAAGAGGAGGGGGTAAAAAGCTGTGTCATATCAATATTGCAATCAATCAATGGCAAAAAAATTCATTTCAAGCATCAATTGGCGTTGATAAGATGCCGCTCGTCAAGTGCCTGGTGGCAGGCCGATGCAAAAAAACGACCGGAGACAACCAACGTGCGCCCTTCGCTGGATACCCCCATCCCACCGTCCAGCGGCGCGTCAGCCTCTGCGCCAACAACCACCGGCGCCGTGCGCTGCGTGGTCGCACTGGGCAACGCACTGGGTGAGGGGGTGATGTGGTCCGTGCGCGAGCAGGCCGTGTACTGGGTGGACATCCTGCAGCGCGAGCTGCACCGCTGGGACCCGGCCACCAGCGCCCACCAGCGCTGGACGTTTGACGAAGAGATTTCTGCCATTGCCGAACGCGTGCACGCCCCGGGCTTCATCGTCACCCTGCGCCGGGGCTTTGCACTGTTCGACCCCGCTGCTGACATCGCCCCGCGCTACCTGCACCAGCCCGAGCCAGAGCGCACAGGCAACCGATTCAACGACGGCAAGTGTGACGCGCAGGGCCGCTTCTGGGGTGGCAGCATGGACTTTGCGTGCGAGGCTCCCACGGGCGCGCTCTACACCTACACCGCCAGCGGCGACTGCGTGCGGCACGACGATGGTTTTGCCGTGACCAATGGCCCCACCTGGGCCCCTACCGCGCAAGGCACGGCCATGTTTTTCAACGACACGGTGCAGGGCACCACCTACCGCTACCGCTGCGACCCAGCCACCGGCACCGTGAGCGACAAGACCTTGTGGAAGCGCTGGCCCGCGGCTGACGGCGTGCCCGACGGCATGACCACCGATGCGCAGGGCCGCCTGTGGGTTGCGCACTGGGGCGGTGGCTGTGTCACCTGCCATGACGCCGACACGGCGGGCGAGCTGGCCCGCATCCCGCTGCCCGTGAGCCAGGTCACCAACTGCGCCTTTGGCGGTGCGGACCTGTGCACGCTGTACATCACGTCGGCCCGCACCGGCCTCACGCCAGAGCAGCTCGCAGCCGAGCCGCTGGCCGGGGCACTGTTTGCCGTGGACATCAGCACGCCCGGCCTGCCCGCGCATCTGTTTGGCGGCTGATGCCGGCCGCGCGCGCAGCAGCGAGGCCCATGGCTCCGCCTCCTTTTTTCTCCATCCCGCAGAAAGCACACCGCCCATGACCGAGGCCTCTCCATCCCACCCCATCGTCTGGCTGCACCACGCGGGGCAGCACCTGGGCCTGGTGCCCACACTGGGCGGCAGCGTGGCGGCCTGGCAGATCGACGACCCGCAAGAGGCTGATGCACGCATCGACCTGTGGCGGCCGTGGGATGGCGCCACGCCCGACCTGTACCAGCTTGCATCCTTCGCCATGGTGCCCTGGTCCAACCGCATCAGTGGCGGCGGGTTTGAGCATGCAGGGCAGTTCCACCCCATGCGTCCCAACCGTATGGGCGAGCCGTACCCCATCCACGGCGACGGGTGGTTGCAGCCCTGGCAGCTGACCCAGTCCGCGCCCGACACGCTGCAGATGCAGCTGCGCTCCGAGCGCTTTGACGGCAACCCTTACGAGTACGAGTGCGTGCAGACCTTCCGGCTGGTGGAGGGCGGCCTGGAACAGTCGGTGCAGGTGCGGCACCTGGGCGCACAGCCGCTGCCCTACGGCCTGGGCCTGCACCCCTGGTTTCCGCGCACGCCCGGCACGCGCATCACGGCGCCGGTGCAGGGCGTGTGGCTGTGTGGCGACGACCCTTTGCCCACGGAGCACACGCAGCAGTTTCCGCTTGGCTGGGACTTGAATGCAGGCGCCCCCGCCAACGGCGGCCTGATCGACAACGCCTACACCGGCTGGGGCGGCACCGCGCAGATCGACTGGCCCGAGCGCGGTCTGCGCCTTACCGTCCACATGCCAGACTTTGCCAAGAACGGCGGCGCGGCCCACCACTACTGCCTGGTGTACCGCCCGCCGCAGGGCCCGGCGTTCTGCTTTGAGCCCATCACCCAGCCCATCGATGCCTTTCACCAACCGGGCCAGCCCGGCCTGCGCACCTTGGCGCAGGGCGAGGTGCTGGCGATGAACGTGTCGTGGCGGTACGGGGMGTTGTGAGCGCCCCTGGGGCGCCCCAGAAGAGGGTTTGTAGCGAAATCTGCCGGTAGCGATAGTGAATCATGCGCTGGCAGCTATTAAATCGATAGTGGATCAGATCACCCGGAACCCGTGGGTGCCGTCGCGCCCCAGTTGTTCCACCAGCCCGAACTCCCAGTCCAGGTAGGCCTGCATCGCCTCGCGCGGGCTGTCGGTGCCTTCGTACGGGCGGCGGTAGCGGTCGATGCGGGGCGAGGCCAGGCGCGTCTCGCCATGCTCCAGCGGCAGGCCCTGGGCGATCCAGGCCAGCGTGCCACCCTCCAGCACCACCACCTCGGCACCACCCGTCAGGCGGGCCAGGTCCTGCGCGGCATAGCGTGCCAGCAGGCTGCTGCCGCAGGTCAGCACATAACGCTGCGCCTTGGGAATGCTGGCCACGGCCTGCGCCAGTTGCGAGCGGATCACGAACCACGCGCCGGGGATGTGGCGCTGCACGTAGTTGGCGCTGGTGGTCAGGTCCAGCACGGCGGTGTGGCCGGGGCGCTCTTTGCTTTCTTCGTTCAGCCAGGCCRCCAGTTGTGCGGGCGTGACCCAGGCAATGGGGYCTTCGGGCTCGGGCACGGTGTTGGCCACGGCGCCGGTCTCGCTGAAGTCGGCGGCGGGCGCGTCGTCCAGCACCCACACGTCCCAGCCCATCTGCGCCAGCCACGATGCACTCATGTTCGCGCGCACGCCGTCGTCATCCATCAGCACGATGCGCGCGCCACGCACGGCGGCGGTGTGGTCGGTCTCCTGCACCAGCTGGCCGCCGGGCGTGTTGCGAAAGCCGGGCAGGTGGCCTGCGGCAAATTCTTCGGGCGTGCGCACGTCCAGCAGGTAGGTGGTGCGCTGCGCCTCGGCCCCAAAGCGCGCCAGGTCGGCGG
>NZ_JBGFFF010000254.1:0-4103 GCF_056175785.1 Acidovorax sp. LjRoot204 | reverse complement strand
ATGTCTGAAAGCGCAGGTGCATTGCGTCCCTGCGCGCTTTGGCGCCCCAAGTCTCTTGCGAGTCTGCAGCGAGGGGCTTACACGCAGCGGTAGATCACTTCAAAGCGACTGACCTGGGCCGACAGTTCTGCCCCCAGGCCATATCGTGCGCAATGTTTTTCGGCCGCATTGAGGGCTCCGTCAGGGCCCAGCGTTGAATTTTCCCAGTTGATGGATACCGACTTCCCGTTGCCAACAACAACGAACGGCGCGGGGGGTGTGTAGGCGCAGCCAGCCACACCTGCGGCCAGCACCGCCCGCCAGAGCCAAGCCGTCAGAGTCATCGGTTTCATGTGCGCGTCCATGCGGCCCGCAGTGTATCGGATAGGACTGCGGGGTGGACTCAGCGTTGTTGCGGCCCTCCGCTCAGCCACAGCCGCTTGATCTGCAGACCGGCCCACACCGCAAAAAATACGGACAGCCCAAACACCCAACCCGACAGCGCGCCCGCCATGCCGCCGGACAGCAGCGTGCCAACGGTGCAGCCCAGCCCGGTCATCGCCCCCCAGCCCAGAAACACGCCACCCGACAGGCCCCGTACAGCATCGCGCCACGTAGGCCAGCGCGGCACAAACTGGCGGCTGGCTGTAGCTGCCACGAACGCTCCCGCCACCAGGCCCACCAACAGCACGGCATTGGGGGTAAACCAGGTGGCCTGCGGCACGGTAGCGCAACCCGCAAATCCATCGAGTCCATCGAGCCGGTCTGGAATCCAGCCCTGCCCCTGTGCCCACTGGCGTGCGGCGCTGCCCAGCGTGGCCGTCACGCCCAGGGGTCGCATGCGCACGATGGCAAATGCGCCAATCAGCCCCACGACCAACCCGCCTACCCAGTAGTGCCAGCGCCCGGTCCACAGGTTGCGCCACACGGCACGAAGTCCTGGTACGGCAGGGACTGCGCCCGGCGCTGATGATGCGGCGGCCTCCTGCGCAAAGCCCCGCCAAAGCCAGGCAGCCACCAGGGCCAACCCGACCAGTTGCACCAGCAAGGCGCCGCCATACCCCAGGTGGGCAGGCAGCCACACCACGGGCGCATCGGCCACACTCTGGCTGTACAAGGGGTTCCAGGTCTTGAAACCCAGGATGAAGCCCAGTGCCGACCCGGCCAGCGCGAACGGCGATACCGTGGCCCCCTCGGCCAGCCGGTACCAGTGCGCGCTGATGCACGAGCCCGACACCACCATGCCGGTGCCAAACGACAGCCCAGCCGCTACCAGCACCCAGCTCACGGGGCCGATGTGCATGTCGGGCGGCAGCTTACCCGGCTGGGGCACCGGCAGCCAGCTGCCCAGCACCACGGTGTAGCCCACCACCCCCACCGCCAGCGCCAGCACGATGGCCAGCAGCCCGCGCGGATTGCGGTCTTCAAACCAGTCGCGCGCGTGGCAGTAAAAGCAAAAGCGCGAGCGCTGCAGCACGAGCCCCAGCACCGCGCCCGTGACCAAAGCAAAAACGAGCGTGCGCCCGCCTGGCAAGCCCTGAACCGCCTGGGYCGCCCAACCCAATGCCACCAGCGCTGCAAGCGACGCCAGGGCTCCTGCGCCAGAGAAATTGATCTTGTATGTCATTGCACCGCACCCATAAAAAAAGTCCGCACCAGGCGGGCTGTAAAGGAGACCCCCTACCAAAACTCAAAAGATCTCTTTGTTTTGCATTGCACCTTCTTCCCAAAAGGTTCTGTCGGTCAGCCCATTCACTTCGCGGCCCAGATGGTGCCCGCCGGGTTGGTGATGGGCACGCCCACCGCATTGCCGTATTCCGTCCACGAACCGTCATAGTTCTTGACGCTGTAGCCCAGGATCTTGGACAGCGCAAACCAGGTGTGGCTGGAGCGTTCGCCAATGCGGCAGTAGGTGATGATGGGCTTGCTGCCATCCACGCCCGCGCTGGCGTAGAGCTTTTTGAGGTCCTCGGCGGACTTGAAGGTGCCATCCTCCTTGACCGCCTGGCCCCAGGGCACGTTAGCCGCGCCGGGGATGTGTCCAGCACGGATGCTCAGCTCGGGCACACCGGCCGGGGCAAAAATCTTGCCCGCGTATTCGTCGGCCGACCGGATGTCCACCAGCTTTGCATTGCTCTTGCCCTCTGCCGCAGCCAATGCATCGGACAGGCGGGCACGCAGGTCGGTGTTCACCTTGGCCACCCGGTAGCTGGTGGTTGCAAACTCGGGCACGCGGTTGTTCAGCGGCTGGTTCTCCGCCTCCCACTTCTTGCGGCCGCCGTCGAGCAGCTTCACGTTCTTGACACCATAGATGTCAAACACCCACGCGCCCCAGGCAGCAAACCAGTTGTTGGTGTCGCCGTACAGCACCACCGTGGTGTCTTGCGACACACCCGCCTTGGACAACAGGGCCTCAAACGCCTCCTTGCTCACGATGTCACGGCGCACCCGGTCGTTCAGGTCCCGGTGCCACGAGAAGTTGACCGCACCCGGCACATGGCCGCGCTCGTACAGGCCGGGGTTCACGCTCACCTCCACAATGCGCACCTGCTGGTTGTCCAGGTTCTGCGCCAGCCATTCGGTGGTGACCAGAGGGCCCGCGGGGATGGGGGTGGCAGCGAGCAAAGTTCCACCGAACAACGCCATGCAGGATGCCAAGGAGGCACGCATCCAGCGGCGTCCAGACCATAGCGATGAGAGAGTGCGTTGGGTTGTCATTGGCATCCTTTCCTTTTCTTTGAAGTGCCTGCGCAGTGCAGCAGGTAGAAGGAATTTAGAGCCCGACGCGATCACAACCAACCAACATGTTCGGTTATGGATATGCGTTTTGCACGCTTGCACAAAGCGATTGCCAGACGGCTGGCGGATGCTGCCTATAATCCGGAGCGTCGCGGGTGTAGTTCAATGGTAGAACGGCAGCTTCCCAAGCTTCATACGAGGGTTCGATTCCCTTCACCCGCTCCAAATCAATAAAACCTGCCAGGCAGCAATGCCTGGCAGGTTTTATCATGGGCTGATGTCTTTCTGTCGATGCTCTCTAGCCGCCGAGCTTTGGCACGGCACGGTCCGACGCGGGCACATGCATACGCGCAGTTGTTGCATCCTGGCCCAGGTTGAACCGCGCAATGGCCTCAACCATCTGCTGTGCCTGCGTGCGCAGGCTGCTGGCAGCCGCAGCCATTTCCTCCACCAGCGCCGCGTTCTGCTGCGTGGTCTGGTCGAGCTGTGTGACAGCCTCACCCACCTGGCCAACTCCGGCGGTTTGCTCGTTACTGGCCGCGCTGATTTCAGAGACCATGTCGGCCACCCGCTGGATAGAGCTGACGACTTCCTGCATCGTGSTGCCCGCCTGATCCGCCAGCACCGAGCCCTGTTGCACCATGGCGCTGCTGGCGCCAATCAGCTCCTTGATGGCCTTGGCTTCGGCTGCCGTGCGCTGGGCCAGGTTACGCACCTCGGCAGCCACCACCGCGAAGCCGCGACCTTGTTCACCCGCGCGTGCCGCCTCGACCGCCGCGTTGAGCGCCAGGATGTTGGTCTGAAAGGCAATGCCGTCGATCACACCAATGATGTCGGCGATCCTCTGGCTGCTGTTGTTGATGTCCTGCATCGTCCGGACCACTTTGGACACCACCTCACCACCCTGCTGGGCAACCCGGCTGGCCCCCACGGCCAGTTGGTTGGCTTGGCTTGCGCTGTCGGCGTTGTGGCGTATGGTGGCGCCCAGTTGCTCCATGCTGGCCGCCGTCTGCTCCAACGCACTGGCCTGACTTTCGGTACGGCCTGACAGGTCCTGGTTGCCCTGTGCAATCTCCGTACTGGCAGCAGATACGCTGTCGGCACTGGTACGCACCGTGCCCAAACTTTCCACCAACCGGACGCGAAAGCCTTCCATGGCCTGGGCCAGAGAGCCGATTTCATCGCGCGACCGGACGGACACCGCGTGCGTGAGATCCCCCTGCGCCAGATAGCCAAGGGCTGTGCTTAGCTGCTGCACGGGGGCACCCACCAGCCTGCGCGTAGCCACCAACAGCACCACAGTGAGCAACGCGAGTGCCACCGCCACACCCAGCCAAAGCCAGGTGAGCACGCCGCGCGCCTCACTCATCATCTCTGTCAAAGGT
>NZ_JBGFFF010000253.1:0-4138 GCF_056175785.1 Acidovorax sp. LjRoot204 | reverse complement strand
GCTCCAGTAAATCTCGGGCTTTTGCTTGGCCAGAGCCAGGTCCTGGATCATGTGCAGGTTCATCTCCTGCTGCACGCAGGAGATGCTTTCAACACCACCGGCCACGAACACATCGGCTTCGCCAGCGATGATGCGCTGGGCGGCCATGGCAATGGTCTGCAGCCCCGAAGAGCAAAAGCGGTTGACCGTGACGCCGGAGGCGGTGATGGGCAGACCGGCCTTCAAGGCGATCTGGCGCGCRATGTTGSWGCCGGTSGCGCCYTCRGGCGTGGCGCARCCCATGATSACGTCGTCSACKTCKGCRSCKTCGATGCCGGCGCGCRMMAYGGCGTGCTGCACGGCATGGCCGCCSAGSGTGGCGCCRTGCGTCATGTTGAASGMACCCTTCCAGCTCTTGGCGAGCGGCGTGCGGGCGGTGGAAACAATCACTGCGGAGGTCATGTGAATTCCTTTGATTCTGTAGATGGGTGCACGCGGCTATTTACTGGAAGGCCTTGCCTTCGGCGGCCAGCTTGGCCAGCAGCGGAGCGGGCTTCCAGAACGCTGCGTCATCCAGCGGGTTCTTGGCAAAACGGTCCATGGCCTGCACCACGTTGAACAGACCCACTTCGCTGGCGTAGTGCATGGGGCCGCCACGGTGGATGGGGAAGCCGTAGCCGGTCAGGTACACCATGTCGATGTCGCCSGACTTSSWGGCAATGCCGTCYTCCAGGATGTGCGCGCCTTCGTTGACCAGYGCRWACACCAGGCGCTGCACGATYTCTTCRTCSGAAATCTTGCGCGGCGTGATRCCCAGTTCCTTGCGGTGGTCTTCGATCATCTTGTTGACCAGGTCGCTCGGGATCGCGTCGCGCTTGCCGGCCTGGTAGTCGTACCAGCCTGCGCCGGTCTTCTGGCCGAAGCGGCCCAGTTCACACAGCTTGTCGGCCGTGCGGCTGTACTTCATGTCGGCACGTTCGACGGAGCGGCGCTTGCGGATGGCCCAGCCAATGTCGTTACCCGCCAGGTCGCCCATGCGGAACGGGCCCATGGCAAAGCCAAACTTTTCGATGGCCTTGTCCACCTGCTGGGGCGTGCAGCCTTCGTCTAGCAGGAAGCCAGCCTGGCGGCTGTACTGCTCGATCATGCGGTTGCCGATGAAACCATCGCACACGCCCGAGACCACCGAAGTCTTCTTGATCTTCTTGCCGATGGCCATCACGGTGGCCAGCACGTCCTTGGCGGTCTCCTTGCCACGCACCACTTCCAGCAGCTTCATCACGTTGGCAGGGCTGAAGAAGTGCATGCCCACCACGTCCTGCGGACGCTTGGTAAACGCTGCGATCTTGTCCACGTCGAGCGTGGAGGTGTTGGAGGCCAGGATGGCGCCAGGTTTGGCCACAGCGTCGAGTTGCTTGAACACGGCTTCCTTGACGCCCATCTCTTCAAACACGGCTTCGATGATGAGGTCGCAGTCCTTGAGATCGTCGTAGCTCAGCGTGGTGCTCAGCAGGGCCATGCGCTGCTCGTACTTGTCCTGCTTGAGCTTGCCCTTCTTGACCTGGGCTTCGTAGTTCTTCTTGATCGTGGCCACGCCACGGTCCAGGGCTTCCTGCTTCATTTCCAGGATCTTGACGGGGATGCCTGCGTTCAGGAAGTTCATGGAAATGCCGCCACCCATGGTGCCCGCGCCAATCACGCCCACCAGCTTGATGTCGCGCTTGGGGGTGTCGGAGGCCACATCAGGGATCTTGCTCGCCGCACGCTCGGCCATGAACAGGTGGCGCAATGCACGCGACTCGGGCGTCCACATCAGGTTGATGAAGATCTCGCGCTCGACCAGCATGCCCTCGGCGAACTTCTTCTTGGTGGCCGCTTCGACCGCGTCCACGCACTTGGCGGGCGCGGGGAAGTTCTTGGCCATGCCCTTGACCATGTTGCGTGCGAACTGGAAGTACGCATCGCCTTCGGGGTGCTTGCAGGGGAAGTTGCGCACCAGGGGCAGCGGACGGGCATCGGCCACGCTCTGGGCAAACGCCAGGGCTTCTGCGGCCAGCGATTCGGCCGACGCGGCCATCTTGTCAAACAGCTTCTGGCCGGGCACGGCGCCGATCATTTCGCTCTTGACGGGCTCACCGCTCACGATGAGGTTGAGCGCGGCTTCCACACCAATCACGCGGGGCAGGCGCTGCGTACCGCCTGCGCCGGGGATCAGGCCCAGCTTGACTTCGGGCAGTGCAATCGAGCAGCCAGGCGCCGCAATGCGGTAGTGGCAACCCAGGGCCAGCTCCAGCCCGCCGCCCATGGCCACGCTGTGCATGGCAGCCACGACGGGCTTGGCCGAGTTTTCAATGGCGGCAATCACCGACAGCAGGTTGGGTTCTTGCAGGGACTTGTCGGTGCCGAACTCCTTGATGTCGGCGCCGCCAGAGAACGCACCACCGGCACCGGTGATCACGATGGACGTGACCGCTGCATCGGCATTGGCACGGCCAAGGCCGTCCACGATGCCCTGGCGGGTCGCCAGACCGAGTCCGTTGACGGGAGGGTTGGCCATGGTGATCACGGCAACGGAGCCGTGGACTTTGTATTCAGCGGTCATGGTGCTGTTGTTCCTTGGAAAGTGAAAAAGAACGATCGTGCGTTTTTATTGTAGAGACTTCAAACCCATTTGGCGTGTCAATTTGTCCCGGGCGGGACAAGGGGGTTTGCAGTGCGACATTTGGTAGAGCAAAAAAAGAGGCGCCTTCAGCTATCGGGCGCCTCTTTTGGCCATGGTTTTTCAGAAATCGTCAGACTTCAAGCCATTCCTTGCGGATGTAGTTGTCGGCCCGCAGGCTGTCCGGTGTGCCCTGGAACACGATAGAGCCATGCCCCATCACCAGTGCGCGGTCTGAGATCTTCATGGCAATGGTCAGCTTCTGCTCGATCAACAGCACCGAGATGCCGCGCGACTTGATGGTCTGCAGGTACTGGCCCACCAGYTCGACGATCTTGGGYGCMAGRCCYTCGGTGGGCTCGTCGATGATGATSAGGTCSGGGTCRCCCATGAGCGTGCGGCACAGGGTCAACATCTGCTGCTCGCCGCCCGACATCACGCCCGCCTCGGTGTGCTGGCGCTCCTTGAGTCGGGGGAACATCTCGTACATATCGTCAAACGACCAGCGGCTGTTCTTGCCACTGCCCTTTTGGCCGAGCATCAGGTTCTGGTGCACGGTGAGGTTGGGGAACACATCGCGGCTTTCGGGCACATAACCCACCCCCAGGTGGGCGATCTCGTAGGCCTTCCTGCCATTGAGGTCCTGCCCCTTCCAGTTGAGTGTGCCCTCCCAGTCCACCAGACCCATGATGGCCTTGGCGGTGGTGGAGCGGCCCGAACCGTTGCGCCCCAGCAGGGCCACGATTTCACCGGGTTGTACATCAAAGGTCACGCCATGCAGCACATGGCTCTTGCCGTAATAGGCGTGGAGATTTTCGATTTTCAGCATGTCAGTGTCCCGCCCCTTGCTCGTCCGCAACGACCGAGCCCAGATAGGCCTCTTGCACGCGCTGGTTGGCGCGCACCTTGTCGGGCGTGTCAAAGGCAATCACCTCGCCATACACCACCACAGCGATCTTGTCGGCCAGGCCGAACACCACGCCCATGTCGTGCTCCACCGTCAACAGCGTGCGGCCTTCGGTCACTTCCTTGATGAGGTGGATGAAGCGTGAGGTCTCGGTCTTGCTCATGCCGGCCGTCGGTTCGTCCAGCAGGATCACGTTGGCACCGCCCGCGATGGTGATGCCAATCTCCAGCGCACGCTGCTCGGCGTAGGTCAGGTTCATCGCCAGCGTGTCGCGCTTCTTGTCGAGCTTGATCATCTCCATGAGCTGCTTGGCGCGCTCATTGGCATCGTGCAGGTTCGACAGGAAGCGCAGGAACGTGTACTTGTAGCCCATGCTCCACAGCACGCCGCACCGCAGGTTTTCGAACACCGACAGCTTGGGAAAGATGTTGGTGATCTGGAAGCTGCGCGAGAGCCCGCGCCGGTTGATCTCGTACGGTGCCATGCCGTTGATGCGCTGGCCATTCAGGATCACATCGCCGCTGGTGGGCTCAAAGCGCCCGCTGATCAGATTGAACAGCGTGGACTTGCCCGCGCCGTTGGGGCCGATGATG
>NZ_JBGFFF010000252.1:0-4156 GCF_056175785.1 Acidovorax sp. LjRoot204 | reverse complement strand
CCTCGATGCCCAGCGCGCCCTGGCCTGCAGCAGGCAGCATGGCGCTGGGCTCGAACGTGGTGCGGATGCGGGCTTCCAGTCCCAGGCGCTTGAGGCCTGCGGCGGCCAGCACGATCGCGTCGTACTGGCCTTCGTCCAGCTTGCGCAGGCGGGTGTCGAGGTTGCCGCGCAGGGGCTCGATCTTCAGGTCAGGCCGCAGAGCCTGCAGCAGCACCTGGCGGCGCAGGCTCGACGTGCCCACCACGGCACCCTGCGGCAGGGCGTCCAGGTTCTCGTAGCGGGGGGAGACAAAGGCATCGCGCGGGTCTTCGCGCTCCATCACGCAGGCCAGGGCAAAGCCCTCGGGCAGCTCCATGGGCACGTCCTTGAGCGAATGCACGGCAATGTGGGCGCGGCCTTCTTCCAGCGCCACTTCCAGCTCTTTCACAAACAGGCCCTTGCCGCCCACCTTGCTGAGGGACTTGTCCAGAATCTGGTCGCCCTTGGTGGTCATGCCCAGCAGTTGCACGCTGTGGCCACGGGCTTCGAGCAGCGCTTTGACATGCTCGGCCTGCCACAGCGCAAGGCGACTTTCGCGGGTGGCGATGACGATGGGGGGCGTTGGCGAGGGGCTCAAGTTCGTAACCTGTTTGTAATTATTCAGCGGCGCAGGATGCTAGCATGCGCCCGCACTGGGGCTGGTGCGGCCTGCGGCCATGCGGGCTCAACGCGCCAGGCCATCCCACCCATCCCGGAGACTCCTGCATGAAACGATCCGACAAGGACCAGCCCCTGATTGATGACATCCGCCTGCTGGGCCGCATTCTGGGCGACGTGATCCGGGAGCAGGAGGGGGTGGAGGCTTATGAGCTGGTCGAGCAGGTCCGCAAGCTCTCCGTGGCCTTCCGCCGCGACGCCGACCAGGAGGCCGACCGCGCGCTCAAGAAGCTGCTCAAGTCCCTGTCGGGCGACCAGACGGTGMGCGTGATCCGCGCCTTCACSTATTTCAGCCACCTGGCCAACCTGGCCGAAGACCGSCACCWSATCCGCCGCCGCGCTGTGCACGAGCGCGCAGGCGACACGCAAGAGGGTAGCATCGAGGTCGCCCTGTCGCGCCTGCGCTGGGCTGGCATTGCGCCCAAGACGATTTCGCAGACGCTGGCGGGCAGCTACGTGGCCCCCGTGCTCACGGCCCATCCCACCGAGGTGCAGCGCAAGAGCATTCTGGACGCCGAGCGAGACATCGCCCAGTTGCTGGCCACGCGCGACGACATCCAGGTGCGCGCCCAGCTCTACAACAGTGCCAAGGACGCGCTCACCCCGCGCGAGCTGGTTGCCAACGAAGCCCTGCTGCGGGCCCGCGTGGCGCAGTTGTGGCAGACGCGCCTGCTGCGCTACAGCAAGCTCACGGTGGCTGACGAGATCGAAAACGCGCTTTCTTATTACGAAGCCACTTTTCTGCGTGAGATCCCCAAGATCTATGCTGACCTGGAAAACGAGCTGGGCCAGTACCCTGTGCACAGCTTCTTGCGCATGGGCCAGTGGATTGGTGGCGACCGTGACGGCAATCCCAACGTCACCGCGCAGACCTTGCAATATGCCCTGAGCCGCCAGGCCGAAGTGGCCCTGCGCCACTACCTGACCGAGGTGCATTACCTGGGCGGCGAGCTGTCGCTGTCGGCCCGCCTGGTGCAGGTGTCGGCCGAGATGGAGGCCCTGGCCCAGCGCTCGCCCGACACCAACGAACACCGCGTGGACGAGCCCTACCGCCGTGCGCTGACTGGCATCTATGCGCGCCTTGCCGCATCGCTCAAGGATCTGACCGGTGGTGAAGCCGCGCGCCATGCCGTGGCGCCGCAGAATGCCTATGCCAGTGCCGAGGAGTTCCTGGCCGACCTGCGGGTGATCGAGGCCTCATTGCAGTCCCACCATGGCCAGGCCTTGGCTGCCGAGCGACTGCACCCGCTGATCCGCGCCGTGCAAGTGTTTGGCTTCCACCTGGCCACGGTGGACCTGCGCCAAAGCTCCGACAAGCACGAAGAGGTGGTGGCCGAGCTGCTGGCCAAGGCCCGTATCGAGCCCAACTATGCCAACCTGCAAGAGGCCGCCAAGCGCGCGCTGCTGATCAAGCTGCTGAACGACGCGCGCCCATTGCGCGTGGTGGGGGCCGAGTATTCCGCCCATGCCCAAGGCGAGCTGGCCATTTTTGAAACCGCCCGTGTGATGCGCGAGCGCTTTGGCCACGAGGCCATCCGCCACTACATCATCAGYCACACCGARACGGTGAGCGACCTGCTCGARGYSCTGCTGCTGCAAAAGGAAGTAGGGCTGATGAACGGCACGCTGGATGCCGAGTCGAAGAACCACCTTATCGTGGTGCCCCTGTTCGAAACCATCGAAGACCTGCGCAATGCCGCGCCCATCATGCGCGAGTTCTACAGCCTGCCCGGCGTGGCCGCGCTGGTGCAGCGCAGCGGCGGCGAGCAGGACATCATGCTGGGCTACAGCGACAGCAACAAAGACGGCGGCATCTTCACCAGCAACTGGGAGCTGTACCGCGCCGAGATCGCCCTCGTCGAACTCTTCGATGAACTCGCCACCACCCACGGCATTCAGCTGCGCATGTTCCATGGCCGGGGCGGCACCGTGGGCCGTGGCGGTGGCCCCAGCTACCAGGCCATTTTGGCGCAGCCGCCCGGCACCGTGCGCGGCCAGATCCGCCTGACCGAGCAGGGCGAGGTCATTGCCTCCAAATACGCCAACCCCGAAATCGGCCGCCGCAACCTGGAAACTCTGGTCGCCGCCACGCTCGAAGCCACCCTGCTGCAGCCCACCAAGCCCGCCACCAAGGCGTTTCTGGACGCCGCCGCGCAGCTCTCGCTGGCCAGCATGGGCAGCTACCGCGCGCTGGTTTACGAGACCCCGGGCTTTACCGACTACTTCTTCAACTCCACGCCCATCCGCGAGATCGCCGAGCTGAACATCGGCTCGCGCCCTGCCAGSCGCAAGGCCAGCCASAAGATCGAMGACCTGCGCGCCRTSCCMTGGRGCTTCAGCTGGGGCCAGTGCCGCCTCACGCTGCCCGGCTGGTTCGGCTTTGGCTCTGCGGTGGAAGCCTTCATCAACACCGAAGGCAAGGACCCCAAGGCCCAGCTGGCGCTGCTGCAAAAGATGTACCGCCAGTGGCCGTTCTTCCGCACCCTGCTGTCCAACATGGACATGGTGCTGGCCAAGAGTGATCTGGCCCTGGCCTCGCGCTACAGTGAACTCGTGACCGATGCGCGCCTGCGCAAGAAGGTGTTCACCAGCATCGAGGCCGAGTGGCACCGCACGGCTGATGCGCTCACCCGCATCACCGGCGACAAGCAGCGCCTGACGCACAACACGGCGCTGGCGCGGTCCATCAAGCACCGCTTCCCGTACATCGATCCGCTGCACCACTTGCAGGTCGAGCTGGTGCGCCGCTGGCGCGCAGGGCAGGGCGACGAGCGGGTGCAGACCGGGATTCACATCTCCATCAACGGGATTGCAGCGGGGCTGCGCAATACGGGCTGATCTGCGGGCACAGCGGTCCGAACCCGCACTTTCCAGCCTGCTGCTATCGCGGGCACCCACAACAAAAAGGGCTCCCAATGGGAGCCCAGTTTGTTTGGCCAGTGTGGAACTGTGTGTCTAAAACACCTCCCATGGCAGCAGCATCCGCACCGCGCGAAGTGCCACCACCATGGGAAGTCCCGCAACTGCGTCAATCGGTCATGCGATTACATGGCGCTGAATTCGCCCGAAGGGATTTGGCCGGTGCGCACGGCTTCAGCAGCCTGTGCACGAACGGCAGCGCGGTCAGCTGTGGACTTGTAGGTCACCACACGCGAACCTGCTGGCTCGATGCTGCGTGTTTGTGCCACGGTGGCAGCTTCGGTAGCCACTTCAGCGCGGGTGCGGCTCGTGTCGAACTTCAGGGCAAATTGCGAGCCATCGGCTTCGTCAGCATGGGCACCAAAAGCGGCGAAAGCGGCAACAGCAGCGACGGAGAGGAAACGGGCGGTCTTGTTCATGATGAAAATCCTTGAAAGTTAAAAAGCGTCTCAAAAAAGCCGGGTCAAAAACCATTTCTGAACCGGGTTCGGTGAGTCGCCTTGCGGGTTCGGCTCATCGATGGGATGAACTGTACGCCGAT
>NZ_JBGFFF010000251.1:0-4164 GCF_056175785.1 Acidovorax sp. LjRoot204 | reverse complement strand
ACTTTGAGTGGGTGCAGGATTTTTCCAGCTTCTTCTGGAGCGAGGACGAGATCAACGCCCGCCTGGTGCGGATCATGCAAGAGGCCTTTGCGGGCATCTGGCAAGTGGCGCAAGAGCACAAGGTGAGCCTGCGCACCGCCACCTTCATCGTGGCCTGCCAGCGCATCCTGCACGCCCGCGAAATGCGCGGCCTGTATCCATAAGCCCTCGCCCGCCCCACCGGCCCGCCCCTTACCCGGGACAGGCCGTCACACCACCGCCAGCTGCTGCGATCCAGCCCTGGCGGTTTTTCTTTGCCCAGGCCTTGCGCAGCCACCTTGGCTGTTGCGCCGTGGCGACGCAGCAAGCGCGCACAACGGCCGTTCAAGGCCCCAGAACGACCGCGCAGCCGCCGCAGAAACCAAAAGATACGCACACATACAAATGGTGATCTTTCCCCCGGACCTTGCGTGAAAAACTGCCTGGACTTTGCACTCACGCCGTCTTCGGGAGATTCTGGTGGCCCTTCCATCCCTGCGCAGCCTGCTGGCGCGCTTTCTGCTCAGCCGCCTGCGCACCGCGCGCTCTGTGGCCCGTCTGGCGTACCGCCTGAATCCCCACAAACCCGCGCTCATCGACCGGCGCGGCACCCTCACCTATGCGCAGTTGCAGGATCGCGTGTACCGCCTGCAGGCCTGGATGCAGGCCCAGGGCGTAAAAAAAGGCGATGTGGTCTTCACCTGGCTGCCCGAGACCGGCGAGCAGTTCGAAACCCGCCTGGCCACGTTCGAGAACGGCACCATCTTTGCCAGCTTTCACAAGCACCTGCCGGCCGAGGCAGCGCTCACGACCATGGGCCGCGTCAAGCCCACCGTCTTCATCCACGACCCGCTGCTGAGCGCGCCCATCCTGCAGGCCGTGCGCGAGCAGCTGCCCGGCCTGCGCGTGCTGGCGCTGGGGGATGAATACGAGCGCGCCCTGGCGCAGCAGACCCCCTCTGCGGGAACGGCCGACGTGCACGAGGACGATGTGTTCGCGCTGCACATGACCTCGGGCACCACGGGCCTGCCCAAGTCCATTGGCTACAGCAACCGCAAGTACCTGGACAGCGTGCGGTTGATCTCGCGCGCCATCGACTTCAAGCCGCCCGCCAACGGGCCGGACGTGAACATGCTGGGCCTGCCGCTCACCGGCCCGGGCTCGGGCCTGGTGCTGCCTACGCTGCTGGCGGGTGCGGCGCTGGTGATGCCCGAGGACTTCCGCGCCACCACGCTGGCCGGGCTGATCCAGAAGCACCGCGTGTCGCGCGCTTTCCTGTCGCCCTCGGCCATCATCGACCTGCTGGACGAGCCCACGCTGGGCCAGTACGACCTGTCGTCGCTGACCCATGTGCCCTACGGCTCGGAGATGATGCCCGCGCCAAAGATCGCCGAGGCCATCCGCCGCTTCGGGCCCATCTTCCAGCAGGGCTACGGCTGCCTGGAGGCCCTGCCTCCCATCACCTGGCTGCTGCCCCACGAGCATGTGGACGCGCAAGGCAACCCGCTGGGCAACGACATCCTCTCCACCGTGGGCCGCGTGATGCCGGGCGTGGACGTGGTCATCCGCGACGAGCAGTTTGCGCCGCTGCCGCTGGGCCAGATGGGCCTGATCACCGTGCAGACGCCGGTGCGGTTTGATGGCTACTGGCTGGACCCGGAAAAGACCAGCGAGACCCTGCGCGACGGCTGGGTGGTGATGGGGGACCTGGGCTATTTCGATGCTGCGGGCTATCTGCACGTGCTGGGCCGCAGCGCCGACCGCGTGGTGCGCCACGGCCAGGCACTCAACCCGCGCGAGATCGAGGAAGTGGCGCACTGCCACCCGGCCGTCAAGGAAGCCTGCCTGGTGCAGCATGGCACCGCCGCCGTGCTGGTGGCCAGCCTGCGGCAAAGCTGGCGCAACGACCGGGGCACCCAGGCCCTGGAGCACGATCTGGCAGAGTTTCTGGTGCAACACCTGCCGCCCGAGATGCGGCCC
Organism: Acidovorax sp. LjRoot204; assembly: GCF_056175785.1. NCBI lineage: Bacteria > Pseudomonadati > Pseudomonadota > Betaproteobacteria > Burkholderiales > Comamonadaceae > Acidovorax > Acidovorax sp. LjRoot204. The sequence goes on along the minus strand of NZ_JBGFFF010000251.1, from coordinate 2,166 downwards.
GACGATGTGCGCCTGGTCACCGAGATTCCGCGCAGCTTCCTCAACAAGATGCTGCGGCGCGAGGTGCGCCTGATGCTGGAAGCCATGCCGCCGCGCAGCAGCGCGGCGCACACGGCGCGCGCAGAGCCTGTGGCGAGCTCGAAGGCGACTGCTCCCCAGGCCGAAGCAATGGCATCCGCGCACCCATGACAGCCCCCATGAACATGCAGTACACCCCACACATCCGGCTGAGCCTGGGCACCAAGCTCGGCTACGCCGTGGGCAACGTCGGCCTGCAGATGCTGATTGCGGCCATGAGCTTCCTGCTCATGATCTTCTACACCGATGTGGCCCTGGTGCCTCCGGCCGTGGCCGGTGCGGCGCTGCTGGTGGGGAAGGTGTGGGACACCATCAACGACCCGCTGTTTGGCTGGCTGACCGACCGCACGCGCTCGCGCCACGGCCGCCACCGCGTGTACCTGATCTACGGCGCCCTGCCCCTGGCGGTGGTGGCTGCCGCCGTGTGGATGGTGCCGCCGGGCCTGAGCCCCTGGGCAGCGTTTGTGTGGATCGCCGTCACCTACACCTTGTTCGACACCGTGATGACGCTGGTGCAGCTGCCCTACCAGGCCATGGCCGCCAACATGACGCAGGACTACGACGAGCGCACCAGCCTCACGGCTTTTGCATCCATGGGTGCCCTGCTGGGGTTTTTTGCGGGCAGCGTGTTCATGCCCCTGCTGGTGCGGGCAGCGCCCGATGCACGCACGGGCTACGCACTGGCCGGCGCCTGTTTCGGGCTGGCCGCCGGGGTCGCCGTGGCCGTGGTGGCCTGGCGCGTGCGCGAGCCCGCCACCACCGGCGACTTATCGCCTGCGGCCCCGAACCCTCCAGCAGCCACACCCGGCTGGGCGTCGGTACGCAGCACCCTGCTGGCCACGCTGCGCAACCGCCCGTTTGTGATGCTGGTGAGCGCAGCCGGGCTGGTGCGACTGGGCCTCACGCTGGTGCAGGCCTCGCTCGCTTATTTCGTCATCTACCAGCTGCAGGGCGACAAGGGCGATCTGCCACGCTTCATGGGCATCCTGCTCGCGGTGGTGGGCGTCTCGCTGTTCGTCTGGAAGCGCGTGGTGGACCGCTGGGAGAAAAACCGGGCCTACATCCTCGGGCTGGTGTTCTGCTGTGCGGGGCTGGTGGCGCTGTACTGGGTGGGCCCAGGCCAGCAGGCCCTGGTGACGGGCATCCTGGTGGTGGTGGGCATTGGCATGGGCGCGCACTGGATCGTGCCGTTTGCCATGGTGCCCGACACCATCGACCACGGCCACATGCAGGCGGGCGAGCGGCAGACCGGCATGTACTACGGCCTGTATGGCCTGGTCGACAAGCTGGCTCGCACCCTGGCCACGGTGCTGGTGGCCGGCATGCTGGAGCTGACCGGTTATGTGCCCAACGTGGCCCAGTCTGCCCAGGCGCTGCAAGGCATCACGGCCATGACGGGCCTGCTGCCGGCGCTGTGCCTGGTGCTGGCCATTCCGCTGCTGATGGCCTACCCCATCACCCGCGCCCGCCATGCAGACCTGGTGCGCAGCGTGGGCGCTGCCGCCCCGGCGGAGACGGCCAGTGCGGCAGCAGTGGCCGCAACCCCTGTACGCCAGAGCGAACACACCACCCGCCCTGCGTGGGAGCCCTCACGCACCCTGCCCGGTGGTGGGCACGACTTCGCACACAGTCGTTAGAGAACATCCGGGAGCGCCCTCAGGCAGACGGCGCTGGCCCGACCGGTTCGGGTGGCAGCACGCCACGCAGCGCCAGACAGAAGGGCTGCGCACACTCAGCGCGCGCTGCATACGGGCAGCCCACGGTCTCGCACAGGCCCGATTCCCCGTTGCGCGCCCGCGCGTCCTCGCGCGGCACCTGGCCGCTGGCCTGCAGCACGGCCATCTGGGTCCAGGGGTCCAGGCGCCCTGTGGCCTGCTGCAGCATGTCGCGGCCATACACGGTGGCGGCCAGTTGGGGCTGCAGGTCCAGCACCAGCAGCGCGCTGGTGCGCGGCGCGGCAGCATCCATGCCCTGCAACACCAAGGCCATGACCCCCGATTGCAACGCCTGGCCGCCGCCCGCAAAAGGCACCTGCAGCGCGCCGCCCGCAGCGGTGGCGCCCGCGCCCAGGCTTGCGCTGACTTGCGC
>NZ_JBGFFF010000250.1:0-4269 GCF_056175785.1 Acidovorax sp. LjRoot204 | reverse complement strand
GAGCTACAGGGCTTGCCGGGAGTTCAGTTCGACGTCGCTACATCAGAGGAAGATATTTGGCTAAGGGTAGAGCGCCTCCATGAAAGCGCGCCTCCTCAGCCGACGGCAGTTCTCTTGGCCGCACTGATCGTTCAGTCAAATGCGCCCGCTAAACAGCCAGTCCTGACCACTCATGTGAGTCGGACCAAGTTGGACGAGCTGGGCATTAAAGCGCCCGAATTGCTGGAGGGGGAGGATGCAACTAAGCCTATCTCGATCGAAACGCTGGGCATTAAGCAGCAGCTGGAGCACGAGCTAGCAGGCTATGTCAGCCAGGTTTGGAACCCGTGGGCCGAGAAAGAGAAGGAAGTTCGAAAGACTATCGCTCGGTATTCCGAGTTGTTTGCTAGCTACCAGATGCTACAGGGCAATATCGTGGACGCCCCACTGGAGCTTGTCTGCGGCATAGGCATGGCAATTTGGGACCTTCCAGACGGCAGGTTAGGTTACCCATTGATCTCGAAGCTGGTAGAGCTCTCGATCGATGAGAAGACGCACGCAATTGAGGTGAGGCCTCGCTCACTGGAGCCTCGTATCGAGCTTGATGTGTATACGGCTCTGGACAACCCGGGCGTGGCTGAAGTTGCCAAGGCCGGCAAGGAGCACTTTGCCCGTACCGAATGGCAGATCAGTCCTTTTGCTCCGAGCACGTTCGAGCCGGTGCTGAAAACAGCCTCCTCGTTGCTCGACAGTAAGGGAGGGTATTGGCCATCACAGACGACACCGACTGACCGGCAGTTGCCCAAGCCGACGGAGCATCTGCTAGTTACCGACACCTGGGTGCTGTTTGTGCGGCCGCGCACATCAAGCCTGTTCGTCCAAGACCTTGAGCGGTTCGAGAGCTTGGTAGAGTCTGAGGTTGACCTTAGCCTGCTATCGCCGGCAACGTGGTCGATTCTCGCCGATCCTTCAGAAGAATCAAGCGAGCCCGTGCCGGCCAACTATAGAGGCCTGTCTAACATCGATCAGCATGCAGGCACCGCGGGAAAGGGTAAAGATCTCTTCTTCCCGATGCCTTACAACGATGAGCAGGTTCAGATCGTCCACATGTTGGACCATCAGGATGGTGTCGTCGTGCAGGGACCGCCGGGGACGGGCAAAACCCACACCATCGCCAACGTCATCTCGCACTATCTAGCGATGGGCAAGAGGGTGCTGGTTACTTCAATGAAAGATCCGGCGCTTACGGTACTGCAAGAGAAGCTGCCGCCCGAAATCCGGCCGCTTGCGATCAGCCTGCTGAGTAGTGAGGCGGATGGAATGAAGCAGTTCGAGCACGCGATTCGTCATATTGCGGCAGAAGTTTCACGCATTAACAAAAGCGAGATGCGCACCGAGGTTCGCCAGTATGAGCAGCAGATYGACGCGCTCCATGCTCAGATCGCTAGGACAGAGTTCGAGATTTCACGATGGGCAAAGAAGAATCTTGAGCCGGTCACCCTGGATGCAGAGATCCTGCAGCCATTAGAGGTGGCAAGGGAGGTTGCGGATCACCCCAATGAAGCTGCGTGGATTACTGACGAACTCACGATCGGCCAAGAGCATGTGCCGCAGTTCAGCGAGCCAGACGTCGCCGCGCTGCGCGGTGCGCGCATGGCACTTGGCCCTGATCTTGCTTCATTGGACCACCGGCTTCCCGCCATTGATACATTTCCTGAGTCTGAAAAGCTTCGGCAAGCACACGCGGATCTGGGGCGGCTCGCAGAACTCAATGCTCAGGTCAGCTCTTCTGAACTTCCAGCACTCAGGGACCTTGAGCAGAACACCATTGAGGCAGCAGCTGCTGCGCACCTCAGGGCGGCTGGCTTAGCTCGCACCCGCGAATACCTTGAGCAGACCAATTTTTCTTGGTTGTCTGAGCTTGAACGGCGCATGCGCTTGGCCGGACCTGCAGATGAACTCTTCAAGCTGCTTGCGACCCTGCGAGCCGAAATCACTGATCTTCTGGCCTATCGCACGAGATTTCTTGCGCGGCCGGTAGTACTGCCCGACGGGTCGACGAACAACCCGGAGATCCTGGAGGCTATAGATAACCTTGCGCAAGGCAGAAAGCCTTTCGGTTTGGCTGGACTGTTCGGCAAGAGCGCCGAAAAGAAGATCATTGATCAGATCCAAGTGCTGGGTTCTGCGCCTTCGACGGAACAGGACTGGGATCATGTCCTTCAGTACCTACGCTTCCACCAGAAATGTGTAGAGACGACGGTGCGATGGAACGCCCTCGCGCCTGAGCTCAGTCTCCCCAACTTCGGTACACCGCAAGCCTTGGTGGCTCAAAGCCCCTCATACTTGGAAGCGCTGGAGAAGCTGCAACACTGCTTGCGCGAAGAGAAGTCGCTGATCGAGATATTGCAGCCGCTTTTGCCTTCCTGGCAGGACGTGGCCAAAACGCCTTACACGCCTGAGCGTATTGTGCGGGCGCTTGAGATTCTTGACCACAATCTGACCCGCAATAGACTGGCGAGCACGTGGCAGGTTAAAGATGCTTTCCTTAAAGCATTGGAGTCGACCACGGGCGCCGCCGCACAGGCCATTCGCCAGTTCCTGACGGATAGACTCGGAAAAACTGAGGTTACCGAGGCCGCACTGATGGCGGAGTGGTCGGAGCTCACAGCGGAGCTACGACGCCAACATGGGCTTCGTCCGCTGTTCCAACAAGTGCTAGATGCCACGCGGCTGATCGAGGCCTCGGGCGCTGAAGCTTGGGCCGGCCTACTACGCAATGAGCCCGCGACCTCAGCACATGACGCACAGTTGCCCAGCAACTGGAAACAGCTATGGCGCCTGCGTCGTCTGCTGACGCTGGTCGAATCGATGGATGGTCGCGCAGAGCTTATGCGGTTGTCGCTCCAGCGCAACGAACTCGAAGCAGATCTTTCACGACTGTATCAACGAGCTATCACCACGCGCACCTGGCTGAAGATGGCGGAGAAGGCCACGCCCGCGGTCCGGTCTGCGCTTGAAGCGTATCGCGTAGCAGTCTCCCGTATCGGTAAAGGCACCGGTATACGTGCTCCCCGCTTCCGCAAGGACGCGCGAGATGCGGCGGGGATGGCAAGCCCTGCGATTCCATGTTGGATCATGCCTCACTACCGCATTAGCGAGTCACTTCCGGTCGCGCTTGGTGAGTTTGATCTGGTGATCATCGACGAGGCATCGCAGTCGGATCTTACGGCGCTTCCTGCGCTGCTTCGGGCAAAGAAAGTGCTGATCGTTGGAGACGACCAGCAGGTATCGCCGGAGGGAGTGGGGCTAGAGCAGGCCAAGATACTTAGCTTGATGGGTCAGTTCCTCGGAAATCAGGTTGGCTTGTATCGCCCACAGATGTCGCCTGAAAAGTCGATCTATGACCTTTTCCGGGTAGTGTTCGCACAGGGTCAGATCATGCTGCGGGAACACTTCCGGTCTGTCGCCCCGATCATCGAGTACTCAAAGCGTGAGTTCTACGATCATCAGCTACAGCCCCTGCGGATGCCCAGAACCTCCGAGCGGTTGGATCCGCCATTGATTGATGTGCATGTGGTCGATGGTCTTCGTGGGGACGGGAAGATCAATGAGGGCGAGGTTCGCTTCATTGTTGCGGAGATACGCAAGATCACCAGTGATCCAGCTATGGCAAAGAGGAGCATAGGCGTCGTGTCACTGGTGGGAGGCGAGCAGGCGAAGCTCGTGTGGGATGCAGTCACGCGTGAGCTGGGTGATGAGGTCGTTGAACGGCATCACATGGCGTTTGGCGACGCACGCACATTCCAAGGAAAGGAGCGGGACATCATGTTCTTGTCGATGGTGGTGTCTGGCCGCGCACAAGCCTCATCGCTAGAGATGTACAGACAGCGATATAACGTAGCCGCCTCGCGGGCCCGCGATCGCATGTACCTCGTCCGTAGCATTACGCTGGAAGAGCTGAGCCCGGCGGATAAGCTGCGCGCAAGCCTCATCAAGCACTTCCAGGCTCCATACACTCAGAATGAGGAGGAGGTGGCTGACCTTCGTCAGCTTTGCGAGTCGCCATTTGAGCGAGAAGTGTTCGACGCTCTAATCGAGCGAGGCTACCGCGTACAACCCCAGGTCAAGGTTGGAAGTTACCGAATCGACCTAGTGGTAGAGGGAGAGAAGGATGCCCGTCTGGCGGTTGAGTGCGATGGTGACCGCTACCATGGTCCGGATCAGTGGGATCATGACATGCGGCGACAGCGGGTTCTGGAGCGCGCCGGCTGGCAGTTCTGGCGTTGC
>NZ_JBGFFF010000249.1:0-4309 GCF_056175785.1 Acidovorax sp. LjRoot204 | reverse complement strand
CTTCAGGTCTTCATCATCGCCCAGGCGGCCCAGAGGGGCGTGGGCAGCCAGCGCTTCTTCGCCCATGGCCTTCAGTGTGCCCACCGTCATCTTGCTCGGGAAGAAGCCCGGGCAGATCGCGTTGACGCGGATGTTGTAGGCCCCCCATTCGGCCGCCAGCGCCCGTGTGAAGTTGATCACCGCACCCTTGGAGGTGTTGTAAGCAATGGTGTTCATGCCCTTGGGGTTGCCGCCCAGGCCGGCGATGGACGCCACATTGATGATGCTGCCGCTGCGGCGGCCGATCATGCTGTGCTTGGCGATGTGCTGGCTCAGGATGAAGTACCCACGCACGTTGAGGTTCATCACCTTGTCCCAGGCCTCCACGGGGTGGTCTTCAGCCGGAGAGCCCCAGGCCGCGCCCGCGTTGTTGACCAGGATGTCCACATGGCCCAGGCGCTGCAAGGTCTCGTCGGCCAGGCGGCGGATGTCTTCTTCCTTGGCGCAGTCGGCAGCAATCCAGCGCGCGTCGATGCCTACGGCCTGCAGGTCGGCCGTGGCTTCTTCCAGGTCAGACGCCTTGCGCGAGCTGAGCACGATCTTGGCGCCCGCCTCGCCCAGCGCGTGGGCCAGTTGCAGGCCCAGGCCGCGCGAGCCGCCGGTCACCAGGGCGGTCTTGCCCGTCAGGTCAAACAGTTGTTGGATGGTGCGTGTCATGTGAATGTCTCCTTGGATTTTTGCCAGTCGATGGATGTTCTCGGACCACAGCCCGGCGCTGGAATGCGCCAGCCAGGGGGTGGAATACAGGCAGCCATTGTGCGGCGCCAGAAGGCTGCATTGTGTCGCCGCCGCGTCCGCTCCGCAGTGGGCCCGCCAGGTGGCTGCAGCGGTGCCGCAGCGTCAGCCCTGGGGGTCGTCCTTGAGCCGCGCCCGCACGGCGATCAGCACCACGCCCACGGCAGCCACCAAGCCCCCGCCCACCATCAGCACCCAGCCCGTGGCCGCATCGGTGCGGGCGGTGGCAATGCCCAGCACCAGCGTGAGCAGGCCGCCGTAGATCAGAGCCCAGATGATTTTGTGCAAGCGCTGCAGGGTGTGCGCGGCGGCCATCAGAACGCCTCTTCAGGAAAGCTGGCGCAGGTCGCGTCGCGTGCACTGACCACTTGCAGCCAGGCGCCGATCTTGGGCAGCTCGTAATGGAAGAAAAAGCGCATGGCGCCCATGCGGCCCACGCTGGCGGGCTGCGCCAGCGCGGCATCGGCCGCCAGCGTGGCCAGCGCCACGTCCAGCCACACCCAGGCCAGCACCGTGTGGCCAAAGGCCTGCATGTAGGGCACGGCGTTGGACAGCGCATCAGCGGGTTGGCCCGTGGCCCAGGCGGCCTTGGTGGCAGCGCCCACGTCCTGCAGCGCCTTGCCCAGCGCGTTGGCGTGGGCAGCCAGCGCGGGCACCTGGATGGCGCGCTCGATGGTGGCGTTGATGCACCCGGCCAGCAGTTGCAGGCCACGACCGCCTTCCATCAGCACCTTGCGACCCAGCAGGTCCATGGCCTGGATGCCGTGGGTGCCTTCGTGGATCATGTTCAGGCGGTTGTCGCGCCAGTACTGCTCCACCGGGAAGTCGCGCGTGTAGCCGTAGCCGCCGTGGATCTGGATGGCCAGGCTGTTGGCCTCCAGGCACCATTCGCTGGGCCAGCTCTTGGCGATGGGGGTCAGCACTTCCAGCAGCAGGCGGGCTTCGTCGGCCGCAGCGGCATCGCCCGTGTGTTGCTCGTCCACCAGCCGAGCGCAGAACAGGTTGAGCGCCAAGGCGCCCTCGCCGTACGACTTTTGCGCCAGCAGCATGCGCTTGACGTCTGCGTGCTCCACGATGCGCACCTGGGGCTGGGCGGCGTCCTTGACCACGGCAGCCGCGCCGTCCTTGGGGCCCTGCACGGGCCGGCCCTGGGGTCGGTTCTTGGCGTAGTCCAGGCTGGCGTAGTAGCCGGCCAKGCCCAGCATGGTGGCGGCCRTGCCGAYGCCRATGCGCGCCTCGTTCATCATGTGGAACATGCAGTGCAGGCCCTTGCCGGGCTSGCCGACCAGGTARCCCACCGCRCCYGCCTKGCCRYCCACGGGGTACTTGCCCTCGCCRAAGTTCAGCAGCGTGTTGGTGGTGCCRCGCCAGCCSAGCTTGTGGTTSAGGCCSGCSAGCGCCACGTCGTTGCGCACGCCGGTCAGCTGGCCGTTGGTGTCCACCAGCTTCTTGGGCACGATGAACAGCGAGATGCCCTTGGTGCCGGGCACCAGCTTGCCGTCTGGCCCCGGGATCTTGGCCAGCACCAGGTGCACGATGTTTTCGGTCAGCTCATGGTCGCCCGAGCTGATCCACATCTTGTTGCCCTTGAGGCGGTAGCGGGGACCGAGCGGGTCGCTCTCAAAGCCCTCGCCATCCGGCACGGCGCGTGTGGCCACGTCGGACAGGGACGAGCCCGCCTGTGGCTCCGACAGGCACATGGTGCCCGACCAGCGGCCGTTGAATTCATTGAGCGCAAACACCTGCTTTTGCAGATCGGTGCCATGCACCATGAGCAGGTTGGCGTTGCCCGAGGTCAGCAGGTTGGACCCAATGCTGATCGAGGCGGCCGCGAAAAAGCTGTTGGCCGCCGCCTCCACCGTGTAGGGCAACTGCATGCCGCCAATGTCGTAGTCCTGCGCGGCGCTCAGCAGGCCCGACTCGGCGTAGGCGCGCCGTGCTTCGTAGGTGGCCTGCGGCAGCACCACGCGCAGCGTGCCGTCGGGCTCGGTCTCGGTGCGGGGTTCTTCGGTGTCCACCACGCGGTTGAAGGGCGCGTACTTCTCGCGCGCRATGCGCTCSSAGGTGTCGAGCACSGCRTCGAAGGTYTCGCGSGAGTGGTCTGCAAAGCGCTCGCGGGCTTGCAGCTTCTCGGCGTTCAGCCACTGGTAGAGCAGGAAATCGACGGTGGGACGTAGGCTCATGGCATTTCAGGGTTAAAACGGCCCCAGGCGCAGATAAATCATGCGCCAGCAGCTATCAAATAAGGAGTAAACGGCGCAGGAGTGAGGAGGAACATGCTCCCATCCCTTGCCACCATCAGGCGCCAGCGGGGGCCGGCGCTGCGCCATCGCGCGGTGGCAGTGCGGCGATGGTGCCTTGCGCCACGGCGCACAGCTTTTCGGTGCCTGCCTGCACCACCAACACATCGCAGCGGCACACCGCCTGCGCGCGGCCATGGTGCACCGCCTGCGCACGGGCGATGAGCAGTTCGCCTACCGCAGGGCGCAGGTAGTTGATCTTGAACTCGGAGGTGACCACGGGCACCCGCATCGCGGTGCCTCCCGCGTAGGTCAGGGCGTTGTCGGCCACATAGCTCAGCACGCCCCCGTGCACAAAACCATGCTGTTGCAGCAACTGGGGCGTGATGGGCAGGTGCAGCTCGCAGTGCCCAGGGGACAAGGCATGCAGCCGCGCCCCCACCAGGATGCTGAACGGCTGCGATGCCAGTACCTCACGCCCCATGGCCAGGAAGACCTCGGGCGGCACCACGACATCGGGGATGTCGGTGCGCGGTGGCGACGAGGCCTGCCCGGACATGGCTTACAGCACCTCGAAAATGCCCGCAGCGCCCATGCCGCCGCCGATGCACATCGTCACGCACACTTTCTTGGCGCCACGGCGCTTGCCTTCGATGAGGGCGTGGCCCGTGAGGCGCTGGCCCGACACACCGTAGGGGTGGCCCAGGGCGATGGCGCCGCCGTTCACGTTCAGACGGTCCGCCGGGATGCCCAGCTTGTCGCGGCAGTACAGCACCTGCACGGCGAAGGCTTCGTTCAGCTCCCACAGGTCGATGTCCTGCACCGTGAGGCCCAGCTTCTTCAGCACCTTGGGCACGGCAAACACAGGGCCGATGCCCATTTCGTCAGGCTCGCAACCGGCCACTGCAAAGCCGAGGAAACGACCCAGGGGCTTGAGGCCCTTCTTGCTGGCGTACTCTTCGCTGGTGATCACGCAGGCACCGGCGCCATCAGAGAACTGGCTGGCATTGCCGGCCGAGATCAGGCCACCGGGCAGTGCCGACCGCAGGCCACTGATGGCCTCCACCGTCGTGCCTTCACGCGTGCCTTCGTCCTTGCTCACCGTCACTTGCTTGGTGATCAGGCCCAGCGTCTTGTCAGCCACACCGGCCGTCACGGTGATGGGGGCGATTTCTGCATCGAACAAGCCGTTGGCCTGAGCGGCACAGGCCTTTTGCTGGCTGCCTGCACCGTACTCGTCCATGGCTTCGCGGCCGATGTTGTAGCGCTTGGCCACTTGCTCGGCGGTCTGCAGC
>NZ_JBGFFF010000248.1:0-4372 GCF_056175785.1 Acidovorax sp. LjRoot204 | reverse complement strand
GGTCAACGGCTCTTGTGCGATTGATGCCGACATCGGCAGGAGCAATTAGCATCCATGGTTCTACCTGGAATGCATCTGCAATGCGCTGGAGTACGTCCAGTGTGGGGTTGCCGCTCCCGTATTTGATACGTCCCAAGGTGCCATCAGAAACGCCGATCTCCCGGCTTAGCGTGAGCCGGGAGACGTCGCTTCGTTCCTCCAGCAACCTGGAAAGGTTAGCCGCGAGCAGCACAGAGGCATCGTTGGAAAATGGCTTGGCAGGCATCAGCTGACCCGATTGGGCAAATGTGACGGAAGGCTGGTTACAACCAGAGTGCGATGTTCGTCGTCCCTTGCCCAATAAATGCGGAGTCCAAACCTCGGGTCGAAAGACGAATTGCCACGCAAGTGCATGTCCGCAACGAGGCGTCTGCCCTCGTGAGTGACGGTGTAGTAGTCCGCGGTCTTTGTGTCCGTTGCCGCGGCGCCGACTTTACTGCACTCAACACCCAGCTCTGCACACCTAGCATCCCAAGCCTTGGGATCACGGTTGTCCGTGTCGTAGAGCATCGGCCAGTACAGATCGGCAAGGGCCTGGAGGCAGGCATACACCTTCGCCGGGTTCTGGTAGTTCGACTCAAGAGCGGCAGCGATCGCCTTCGGATGAAGCAAAACGCGCCCAGCCAGGGCGGCTTCCGCCCACTGGGGCAGCGCGTCAAAATCGCTTGGGGTTTCTAGGGCAACTGCGGTGTCGGTCAGCGGGGTAGAGGTCCGCCGAGCGTCGAGAAGCTGTTGTAGCTCGTAGATCTCCCTGCGCATGGCGTCATTCTGAAGCTGCCGGTCATTGGCAAGGGCCTGGTAGTGACTCAGCTGCGATTGCAGGACACGAACGGCCTCATCCGAATCGCTTGTAGCACTGCTGTCCGACTGTGCGGGATTGGCTAGCGACTTCTGGGATTTTGCTTCCTTCGCTCGTGCTTCCAGCAAGACACCGCGCGCTTCCAGTGCTTCACAACGTCGCTGTGCATGCACCAGCTGTGCGCGCACGGCGCGTGTGTCGCGATCCTTCGCGGCCAAGCTCGCCTCGGCCTTTCTGGCTTCCTTGCTGCCCTCATAGAGCTTGTGGAAGCAATCAAGCAGGATGTCGCCCGAATCCGGCAGCGTCGGCATGTGGTGCATCGGCATGCGTACGTCGAAGCGAGATCCGAAAACCTCAAAGGCGGCGGCCATGGCTGGGTTTCGCTTCAGCCAATCGGCATCCACGATCTCCGTGGCGTCCAGGCAGATGCCACCTTGTGCGCTCACCAGGCCCGGATCTAATCCAAAGACGCTATCAGGGCCAATTCGACTGGCGTTGAGCGTTGCAGCGTAGCTGCCTGAGCTTGTAATAACGGATATGGTCGAGCGAACGAACGTCTTCAGGCCCGTGACGAAGTCACCACGGTACCTCTGGGTTTCCTGAATAAACCGCCGGGTGACGGTGATGGTCAACGATCCGTCCTTGATGGGGCATGTCATGTAGTCCGGGCGCATGCTGGAGGGATCGCTTGGATGCAAGACCTCCAACGTCCTCCCGACACCGACCGCCTCTTCAGAGTCCTCATCCTCAAACTCAATGTGGGACAGGAATGCCGCCAATGCGGTATGGAGTGTATCGCTGGAAAAGTCCCAGCCTTCGTTGGTCAAGGCTGTGGCCGTCACGTCGCGAGAGAGGTAGTGCAGATAGCGGCTGGGGACGCCTTCCTCCAGGTATGCCTCGTCTACCGCTTGACCAAGCTGTGGGGCCAGCTCGCGCATCTGTGCGTCACGCGCAATGCATCCAGGGCACGTGGACGGATCGTGACCCATGCCGGAGTGAGCGTTGCGCTGGGGGCGCTGCTGCTTCTTGCGGGCATCACGCTTCTGCTTGCTGTTGCGGCTCATTGACCAGCTCCAGAAGCAATCGCGTTGGTGCGCTTCGCTTTGCTGGTGAGGTGGCGGAACCCGATGTTGTCATTCGGCCACAGGGACACCATCCGTTTAGCCATCGCCGTCGCTTCGTCATGCCTGTCGCAGGCATGCAGCAGAAGCACGTAGGTGTGCATGACGCGGTGGAAACTCCGATTGCAGAGTTCGTAGTAGGAAACATGAATAGAGCCGACCGGGAGCAGCGCTAGCGCCTGTCGCGCGATCGGCTCGATCAGGGCCAGGGCGAGGTTATGGTCTCCGGCATGCTTGTAGAGCTCAGCGCGAGCGGCATGAGAGTCCAATGCGTAGGGGCATCGTGCCAGGCTCTCAGAAACGCCAGCGACCAATCCCCTCACGACGGCTGGCGAGATGCTTCGGTATTCACCTGTGAAATCCAGATGCTGTTCCAGAAGCTCGGTGACAAACTCATCTTCATCCGAGAGCAGGTCAGCGTACGCCCTGTTGACGGGACAGAGGACGGCTTCTTTGGTCCGCTTTCCCGGTGACTCAGGTCCGAGCTCGAAGTGCAGATACGCTGCCAGGTCATCACTGCCGACCGATGCCGTTCGGGTGGCCGGTGCCGTTGGACGTTCCGTGTGGCTCTTCACCATGTGTTCCCAGTTCGGATACCCGTTCTGGCGGGCAATAACGTACTGAGCGGTGGATAGAGTTAGCTTGGCCGGATTGTTGGCTACCAATTCCGGATAGAGCTTCTGAAGGTTCTTTGCTTGCTTGCGAAGATGATCGATGTTCACGTTAGGTCCTTTGGTGCCTAAGGCGTGGTGGCGGCCCGCTCGCCTCCGGCCGATAGGCAATCAGAGGACGAAAGTGAAATGTTACTGCTGCCCTCGACCCATAAGGTTTCGCCTTTGCGGGCGGCGCGGCGAGGGTAGCCGCACATGAAATCTACTCCGCATACTGAGCAGTCGTCAACAGATCCGCTAACGAAAGTTCCTGGGCGGCATTACTCGAAGAATTCGCGTACGTCCGCCATTGTTTCGTTGTGCTGCAACATCAATGCGAAGGCATGGATTTGCCGGGAATCGGCGTATGGGACATCCGCCGGCGCCCCGTCCACCACCTGGCAGAGCAGGGAGCTGTCAGCCAGGCTGAAATGCGTCCTGCAGGCGGCTGGACGCGCCTCGTAGGCGCTGCACTGGCCATCGGCCAGGAAAGGGCAGGGGCCGGCAGCGCGGCCGCCGTAGGTGGTCAGGCGTTCGATCTCGTCCGGATCGCTGACCGCGTCAGAGATCTTCCGAACATTGGAGGGCAGGGTCATCGGCCGGCCGGTGGCCGCTGCCAGGACCCGGGCTTCCGCCGAGGTGATCGCCACCGGGAGGTGGCAGCAGGCATCGCAACCCTGTCTGCAGGCCGCCAGAGGCGCGACCTGGGCCGCCCAGGCGTCCGCTGCTGCCAGGATCAATCGAATACGCTTCCCGGCCCTGGGCGTCTTTTGGGCTTGCTTCAGCAGCTGCTCGCTTGCCTGGAAGTTGGGCCGTGCCCGCTCGAACTTCCGGTGTGCCGCCGCCGCGGCGATCGGCTCTTCGGCACGCTGGGCGCTGATCAGCTCAGCGGTGTCCATCGCCCTGCTGCTCTTCCAGGTAGGAGCTCCGGCAGCCCGCCAGGGCGGGATCGTCGGCAGGCACGCCGTTGGCCACCGCCATCGAGCGGTACCCGGGGTGGAGCTCGTGTCCACCATCAGTCACGTCATTGCCGATCGCACCGCGCATGCGCTGGAGGCGGACCGTGAGGTTGTGGTCCGCACCGCGCATCAGGAATCCGGCGCAGATCTTCGTGTTCGCCGTTCCGGCGGTGTGGCAGGCGAACGTGTGCGTCGCCATATCGAATGAGGTCTCGGCTGAGTGCTTGAAGGCCAGAGGTGGAAAGGCCCCAACGGCATCTTTCCGCCACGGGCAGTCGGCGCACGGGCGGCGGCAGTAAGTCGCACCATCCTGCGATCGGCTCGTCACTGTGACCACCTGGTGGTCATCGTCCACCGGACGAATGCGTACCACTTCAGCCTTTCGGCTCACGGTAGGTGCTACCGGGGCTTGCGCGAGCGCGCATGGAGATAGAACGGCAGCGAGCCCGCCAGGCTCGCTCCCACGACGGCCAGCCACAATGCTGGCGTCAGTGGGCGTTGCCCAAGAACATAGAGCTCGGCAGCGACCAGCGCAAAGAGGATCACAAAGAAGATCGCGGCCTGCGACTTGGCGCGGCGAAGTTCGATCTTCCACTCCGTCATCACGGTGTCGTCGTCCTTCATGGTGTGTCCTCCGAGTTTGCGATCGCCAGCAGGATGTCACCATGACAGCTCGCCGGCGAGCACCAGCATGTCAGATCCTTGCCTTTGAGCTCCAGGCGTGCGGCTTCCACGAGCTCCGGCTGTGAGAGCAGCCACGTCTTGTAGGCTGCGACAGCTTCCGCCCGGCTGCCTACCTGGTAC
>NZ_JBGFFF010000247.1:0-4416 GCF_056175785.1 Acidovorax sp. LjRoot204 | reverse complement strand
GGGTGGCACTGTCTATGCACCGGCACCAGGGGCTTGACAGCACCTTCTCCGGACGCAATTGCCGCGTCTGGAACCACTCGCCAATGCGCCGGGCCTGGGCCCGGCCTTCATCGTTCAGGTTGCGCTGGGTGCTGCAGTCGCCCAGGCGGAAACCCGGGGGATCGAAGGTGCCGGGGGCCAGCGCGTGGCGAAACAACGCCGCCACTCCGCCCTGGCGCAGCAAGACCTCGGCACCCGCTTCCTGAGCTGCCCAGGTCTGCAGGGCTGTGAGGGCCAGTCCGCTACCCAGTGCGCCTGCCGCGCCCCTGCCCAGCAAGGTGCGCCGTGTGACGCGCGTACCTTGCGTCGCAGCCTGATCCCCGGCTGCTTCGGCCTCAGGCAGCTGGCTGGAAGGCATAGCCATTGCCCGCTGCTGCTACGCGGCCAAACGCAGGGAAGGGGAAGTGGAAGCCGCCCAGCATGGCGCTGCTGGTGGTGATGCGCTGGAACACCTCGCGGCGGACCTTGCGCGCAGCCTCTGCGTCCATGTCAAAGGTCACGGCCCAGTCGGGGTTGCGCGCGAACAATGCGGGCACGTTGGTCAGGTCTGCCACATAGAAGAAGTTCTGGCCTGCCGACTTCAATTCGAACAGCGTGTGGCCCGGCGTATGGCCGTAGGCGGCCACCGACTGGATGCCTGGTGCAACCTCGGTGCCCGCTTCAAACCGCACCAGCGTATCGGCTGGCATGGTGGCAAAGGTGCGGCGCACATTGTCAAACGCACCCTTCATGCCGGCGGGGGCGGCGGCCATGCGTGCGTCGTCCATCCAGAAGGCATGTTCGGCTGCAGGCACCATCACCTTGGCTTTCGGAAACACCAGCTCACCCGCCTTGTTGCGGATTCCATTGATGTGGTCGCCGTGGTAGTGGCTGACGAGCACGGTATCGATGTCGGAGGCCTGCATGCCCGCAGCGCGCAGACTGTCCAGCAGTTTGCCGGTGGTGGCACCACCAAACTCGCCCAGGCCGGTATCGATCAGGATCTTGCGCGCGCCCGCCACCACCAGGAAGGGGGTGTACGGCACATCGATGTAGTCGGTGGGCAGGCCTTGCGATGCGAGCAGCGCACGCACYTCGGCCAGCGGTGCGTTCTTCACAAATTCTTCCCCCAAAGGGCGGCGAGTGATGCCATCGTTCAGTGCGATCACCTCCACGTCTCCCACCTTCATGCGACGGAAACCAGGGCTGGGCAAGGTGGGCGTGCCGAAATTGGGTGCGTTCTGCGCCCACACGGGCACGAACGATCCCGCAGCGTAAACGGTGGTGGCCAGGCTTGCGCCCAGGAAGTGACGGCGTGACAGCATGAAACTCTCCAGTCTCGGGTTGAACTAATGAGTCGCAACTGTAGCGCTGGACCTCAGGAAAGCGTGGGCTGGCGCACTAACCTGTTTGCAACGTGGGGCTTTTGGTCGCTAATTGGGGTTAACCCTTTGGGTTGACCGGGTTGGAGGCCATGAAGAGGAGGCTCATTCCATATCGAAGGCTTCGCGCAAAGCGGTACAGAAGTCGCTGCTGCCACTGAGGGTGAGGGTCAGCGTGGTGCGCGGCGGCGCGGCACTGCCTGTGGTCATGTGCAGTTGCCCCGTCGCATCGTCAAAGGACAAGGTCAAGGGGCTCTGCACCTCTTGCACGCCGTGCAGGTCATAGTGCCACGCGCCGCCGTCTTCCTGCGGTGCGCAAGCGCCGGGCCAGTGTGCATGCGCCCAGGCCAGCACGGCAGCGATCTCGTTCTGCAAGGCAGGCAGTTGGGCGTGCAGGACGCTGGCCATGGCATCCAGGGTGCCGTTGCCGTCAGCGTCTTCGCTGTAGTCAAAGTCGAGGTAGTTCAGTTGCATGGTGAGAGCAGGTTATGAATGTGTCGGGAGGTGCTGCGCGATGGCTCAAGCCCAGGTCCGGCCCAGGGCCTGCGCGGCTTCTCCCAGCCGGGGCACCTGTTGCAGCGCCCGCCCCAGCGGCATGCGGGCAGAGGGTGCCTGCAGTGCCACGGCGCTGCGCACCTGGCGCCGCCCACCGGCCAACACGGGCACGGCCACACAGACGAGGCCGTCCACAAACTCCTCGGCGTCCGTGGCATAGCCTTGCCGCAGGATCTGCTCCAGCTCGGCTTCCAGGGCGGCGCGGTCGGTCAGAGTGGTGGCCGTGTGGCGGGTGAGGGGCAGGCCGTCCAGGATGGCGGCCCGGCGTGCGGACGACAGGTGGGCCAGAAACAGCTTGCCGCTGGCCGAGCAGTGGATGGGCACGCGGGTGCCGGGCCGTAGCTCCATGCGCAGCGGAAAGGCTGACTCCACCCGGTCCAGGTAGATCACTTCAGCGCCGCTCAACGCCGTGAGGTTGCAGCTTTCTCCAATGTCCGCCACCAGTTGCCGCAGCACAGCGTGGCGCACCCCATGCTGGGTGCCCGCGCTCAGCGTGCTTTCGGCCAGGCGCAGCAGACGTGGTGCGGGGGTGTAGCGCCGCCCGTCTGGCTCGCGCGCCAGCAGGCCACCGGCCTCCAGCTGGCCCAGCATGCGGTGCACGCTGGGCTTGGGCCAGCCGGTGGCATCTATGGCATCGCCCAGGCTGAAGGGCTGGCCCTGGGCGCACATCGTTTCCAGCAGTTCAAACAAGCGCAGGCTGGGCGGTGTGTTGGTCATAAATCTCGAAATTCGAGACGAATTCGTAAAACATTTCGGGATTATTCAGCATTGTGGCTAAGCTGCAAACCCAATTCACCGGGAGCTTCATGACCGCCTTTTTCCAGAACGTAGTGCTCACCGGCGCCTGTGGCGGGCTGGGCCAGGCGCTGGCGCGCGAGCTCATCGGCCAGGGCGCTGCCGTGGCGCTGGTGGGTCTGAACCGGCCCGCGCTGGAAACCTTGGCCGCACTGGCGCCAGAGCGCTGTGCTGTCTATACGCCCGATGTGGCCGACGTTACCGCCATGCAGGCCATGGCCGCCGACTGGATGGGCCGCTGGGGAACGCCTGACCTCGTCATCGCCAATGCCGGGGTGGCCGGGGGTTTTGACACCGCCCAGGTCGACGACTTGGTTGTGATGCGGCGCATGCTGGAGATCAACCTGCTGGGCGCCGCCACCACCTTCCAGCCCTTTGTGTCGGCCCTGCGCGCGCAGCGGCGCGGCGCGCTGGTGGGGGTGGCCAGCATTGCGGGCTGGCGGGGCATGCCGGGCAATGGCGCGTACTGCGCCAGCAAGGGCGGGCTCATCCGTTACCTGGAGAGTCTGCGTGCCGAGCTGCGCGGCGATTCCATCGTGGTGAGCACGGTCAGCCCTGGCTACCTGCGCACCGCGCTCACGGCAGGCAACCGTTTTGCCATGCCCGGCCTGATGGAGCCCGAGGACGCCGCGCGTGCCCTGCTGGCCGCTGTGGCCCGGGGGCGCACCCACATCGTGCTGCCCGCGCGCATTGGTTGGCTGGCGCGCCTGTTGAACCTGTTGCCTGATGCCCTGCACGACCGGCTGCTGCTGGGCCAGCCGCGCAAGCCGCGCGTGGGCGAGGCGGGGGCCACCGCCATTCCGGGGTTGCCAGTGCGCGCAGACAAGAACATCGACACCTGAGAGAGAAAAAAGCGAATGATGACAACAACAACGATGCCGGAGACAAGCCCTTCGACGCCGCTCGCACAGGACATGCGCGACCACATCGCCCTCATCGGCGCCGGCCCCAGCGGGCTGGCTGCGGCGCGCAATCTGCAGAAGCTGGGCGTGCCTTTCCAGGGCTTTGAAGCACACACCGATGTGGGTGGTTTGTGGAACATCGACAACCCGCGCAGCACGGTCTACGAATCGGCGCACCTGATCTCCAGCAAGCACACCACGGAGTTCACCGAGTTCCCCATGCGCCCCGAAGTGGCCGACTATCCGAGCCACCGGGACATGCGCCAGTATTTCTTCGACTTTGCAGAGCACTTTGGCCTGCGCCAGCACTTCTGGTTTGGCACGCGCGTGCTCCGGGTCGAACCGGTGGGGGAGGGCACTGCGCCGCTGTGGCGCGTGACGTGGACGCAGCACGGTGGGCCCGCGCAAACGGCAGAGTTCAAGGGCGTGGTGATTGCCAACGGCACGCTGGCCGAACCCAGCATGCCGCGCTTTGAGGGGCACTTTGACGGGGAGCTGCTGCACACCAGCGCCTACAAGAGCGCCGAGCYGTTCAAAGGCAAGCGCGTGCTGGTGGTGGGCGCGGGCAACTCGGGCTGCGACATTGCGGTGGATGCGGTGCACTACGCGCGCAGCGTGGACATCTCGGTGCGGCGCGGCTACTACTTCGTGCCCAAGTATGTGTTCGGCAAGCCCGCAGACACGCTGGGCGGCAAGTTCAAGATGCCGCCCTGGCTCAAGCAAAAGGTGGACAGCGTGGTGCTGCAATGGTTCACTGGCGACCC